>JBDNBC010000083.1:0-15593 GCA_039768115.1 Oceanococcaceae bacterium | reverse complement strand
GCAGGGAAAACCGCGCACGCGGGTGCGAAGCATATGGATTTCGGATGTGCACCTGGGGACCCCCGGATGCCAGGCGCGCGCGCTGGCGGACTTCCTGGGCCGGCACGAGTGCGAGCAGCTGTACCTGGTCGGCGACATCATCGACGGCTGGCAGTTACAGAAGCATTTTTACTGGCCGCAGGAACACACCAACGTCATTCGCAAGGTGCTCACCCGCGCCAAGCGCGGCACGCAGGTGTACTACATCACCGGCAATCACGATGAGTTTCTGCGCAAGTTTGTCGACTACAAGCTGGACATCGGCAACATCCGGCTGGTCAACGAAGTTATTCACGAGACCGCGGACGGGCGCAAGCTGCTGGTCATGCATGGCGACATGTTCGATGTCATTACCCGCTATCACCGCTGGGTCGCAACCGCTGGCGATGTGGCCTACAACGCGATGATGCTGGCCAATCGGCGCTTTAATCAGGTGCGTCGGCAGGTGGGGTTACCGTATTTCTCGCTGTCGGCTTACGCCAAGCAGAAGGTCAAGGCGGCGGTGAACATTGTCACCGAATTTGAAAGCTCGGTGGCCCGGGAGTGTCAGCGCCGGGGCCTGGATGGCATCGTCTGCGGGCACATTCACCACGCCCAGATCCGCGAATTCGACGGCATCGAATACTTCAACTGCGGCGACTGGGTTGAGAGTTGCACCGCGCTGGTCGAGGACTTCGACGGCCGCATGCGCATCATTGAATGGGAAAACACGGCCATTGGCCGCCCGCTGACGGCAGAAACCGATTCCCATGAGCCCGGCAAGGTCGTCGCCCTTTCCGCCTCTCACGCCAGCTGAGGACAGCCAATGAACGCCATCAAAACCGCCGTCATTGTCGTGCTACTGAAAAGTGGGTTCGCGCTGGTGTCGTGGATCAGCCGCCGCATGGGGGCCGAGGTCACAGACGCCGGTGCCGATTCGGACTGGGCCGTCGTTTAGCGACAACGTCGGCACACCGGTGCCGCACGGGAAGATCAGCCAGCGCTGTCCGCAAGGTTGTGGGCGCAGAAGTTGACCAAAAACTTGACCGCGTCTTTCGACTCAACAAGTCGCTGATCTGCACGGCCAGTTTCCCGCACCCAGATGGCCTCTGTTTCTCGGTACATCCCATCTGGGTGATGCCGGCTCATCTCCAGAAGTTGCCCTTTGGCTTCACGGTGCGACCCACGGAAACTCACGGCAATCGATAGCCCGTCCCGGGCCACGGTGAAGTATCGGACCTTGTCGTTGTTGGCAACGCGGGGGCGCAGTTCGCGCGCGGCGCGGCACAATTCGTCCCAGGCGCGGTCGATTTGCTGGATCTGCTCTGCCCGTGACAGGTTCGTGGCATGACGATGCGAGGCGATGGCGCCGATCGTCTCATCGAGTAGCTCCGTCACACCGCGCTTGTTGTCCGCCATGCTTTCAACTCACGTAACCGAGCGCTGATTGTATGCCTTGCCATGGCGTGGGGCAGCCGAAAATTCCGCTCCGTTGCAATGCATCACCCCCTGCAATACCGTTGACAGGTTCACTTCAGGCCGATATCCGATGACACCACCGAATACCGCTCACGCCCTGCGCCGAGACGATGCGATCCATGCCGAAGCGGAAGCGCTGTCAGCCGCGGTTCGGCAACCCTTCCCGGCGTCAACGAAGATTCATGTGCCCGGTTCGCGGCCGGATTTGCGCGTGCCCATGCGCGAGATTCAGCTCAGCGGGACCCGCACGGCCGAGGGTGTCGAGCGCAATCCGCCACTGACGGTCTACGATACTTCTGGCCCGTACCAGGATCCCGGCGTGAGTATTGACCTGCTGGCGGGCCTGCCGCCCCTGCGGGCGCCCTGGATTGCCGAGCGCGGCGACACCGAGCAGTTGGGCGGACCGTCCAGTCAATTCGGAGCGCAACGAGAATCCGACCCGGCGTTGACGGCCCTGCGCTTTGGCCATATCCACGCGCCGCGCCGCGCCACGGCGGGCGCCAATGTCACCCAGATGCACTACGCCCGGCGCGGGATCATCACGCCGGAGATGGAATTCGTCGCGATCCGCGAAAACGCCCGCCTGCAGGAGCTGCGCGCCAGCTACGAAGCCAGCGGCTATCTGCGCCGCCAGCACGCCGGTCAGGCTTTCGGTGCCCGTCTGCCGGAGGAAGTGACTCCGGAGTTCGTGCGCGCGGAAATCGCCGCCGGTCGGGCGATCATTCCCAACAACATCAATCACCCCGAGTCCGAGCCGATGATCATCGGCCGCAATTTCCGGGTGAAGATCAACGCCAACATCGGCAACTCGGCCGTGACCAGCTCGATTGCCGAGGAAGTCGAAAAGATGGTCTGGGCCACGCGCTGGGGCGCGGACACGATCATGGATCTGTCGACCGGCAAGCACATCCATGAGACCCGCGAGTGGATCCTGCGCAACAGCCCGGTGCCGATCGGTACGGTGCCGATTTATCAGGCGCTGGAGAAGGTCGATGGTCGCCCCGAGGACCTGACCTGGGAGCTGTACCGCGACACACTGATCGAGCAGGCCGAGCAGGGCGTGGACTACTTCACGATCCACGCCGGCGTACTGCTGCGCTATGTGCCGCTGACCGCCGACCGCCTGACCGGCATCGTGTCGCGCGGCGGGTCGATCATGGCCAAGTGGTGTCTGGCGCACCATCAGGAGAGCTTCCTGTACACGCGCTTTGACGAGATCTGCGAAATCATGAAGGCCTACGACGTGGCCTTTTCGCTGGGCGATGGCCTGCGTCCCGGCTGCTTGGCCGACGCCAACGACGCCGCCCAGTTCGGTGAGCTGGAAACGCTGGGCGAGCTGACCAAGCGCGCCTGGGAGCATGACTGCCAGGTGATGATCGAGGGCCCCGGCCACGTGCCCATGCAGCTCATCAAGGAGAACATGGAGAAGGAGTTGGCCGACTGCTTCGAGGCGCCGTTCTACACGCTGGGCCCGCTGGTCACCGACATCGCGCCGGCCTATGACCACATCACCAGCGCCATCGGCGCCGCCCAGATCGGCTGGTATGGCACCGCGATGCTGTGCTACGTCACGCCCAAGGAGCACCTGGGCCTGCCCGACCGCAACGATGTGCGCGACGGCATCGTCACCTACAAGATCGCTGCCCATGCCGCGGATCTGGCCAAGGGTCACCCGGGTGCGCAGATTCGGGACAACGCGCTGTCCAAGGCGCGTTTCGAATTCCGCTGGGAGGACCAGTTCAACATCTCTCTGGATCCAGAGCGGGCGCGCGAATTCCACGATGCCACGCTGCCCAAGGAAGGCCACAAAGTCGCGCACTTCTGCTCGATGTGCGGGCCCAAGTTCTGCTCGATGAAGATCACCCAGGATGTGCGCGATTACGCCGATGCGCTGAAGCAGGCCGAGACGGGGATGGCGGAAAAGTCGGCGGAGTTCCGCGAGGCCGGGGCCGAGATCTACCGGCAGGCCTGAGCCGTACGATGCAAGTGATTCGTACGGTAGGGGTGGTAGCGCTGGGGCTGCTGCTGGGCGCCTGTGGCGGCCGCAGTGACGTCGAATCCGGCCCGCCCGGTGACTCCCAGCGGCGGGATTTCCGCTTTGCCGGGGATGCCGAAGGCTGGACGGCCCACTTTGTCGATTACCCGGCGGGTGACGAATCGATCTACGCATTCGACAGCGGTTATCGTCCCGTGCCGGACGGTGCCGCGGCCGGTTCGGCGCCTTTCATCGCCGGCACCAATCGCAGCGATGATCTGTTCATGTACTACCGTCGCCGCATCGACGGCCTGGACCCCGGCCAGCGCTATGGCCTGCAGTACACGGTAACCATCGCCAGCGAGGCCCAGCGCGGCTGCGTTGGCATTGGCGGTGCTCCCGGTGAGTCCGTGTACTTGAAGGCCGGCGCCAGTGCCGAGGAACCACGCCGGGTCATCGACGCCAGCGATGGCTGGTGGCGGCTCAGCGTCGACAAGGGCAACCAGTCCCAGGGCGGCGCAGCGGCCATCGTGCTCGGCACGATCGAGAACACGCAGGAATGCGGTGCCCGGCAGCGCTTCGAGGCCAAAACGTTCAGTGGCGATATCGCCGCCGACGCGGATGCCCAGGGGCGGATGTGGCTGTTTGTTGGCACCGATTCGGGCTTCGAGGGCCGCAGCCGGCTGTACTACCCGCGCATCACCATCGACCTCACGCCGGCAGGCGCCGAGCAGTGACCGAGGAGCGCATCACCTGTTGCGTATATCGCTGCCGCAAGCAGCCGGAGATGTACCTGTATTTGCGCGCCGACCTCGACCCCGATGGCGAGGACGTGCTGCCCATCGCACTGCGCCAGCGCACCGGCCACCTCGAGCGCGCCATGGAGCTGGAACTGCACCCGGGCCTCGCGCTGGCCCGCGTCGACGTGCGCTCGGTGCTGGCCGCACTGACCGATACCGGCTGGTACCTGCAGATGCCGCCGGCCGAGCAATTTCAGGGACATCTGTACCGCGGCGACTAGCCCGCCTTTGGTCCCTGACCCTCGACAGGCCATCCCGAAACAGCGGATGCTGAGGGCCCAGATTGCTTTATCGCCGGAGATTCCCATGCCGACACCGCGCCAAGGGGCCAACAGCCACAGCATTGTCATTGGCTACATCCTGTGGATTTTCGGGTTCATGGGGGCCCACCGGTTCTACTACGGTCGCACGCTGACCGGCATCATCTGGTTCTTCACCCTGGGCCTGCTGTTCATCGGCTGGATAATCGATTTGTTCCTGATCCCCGGCATGGATGAGTCCGCCGACCGCAAATACCTCGACGGCGACATCAACTACAACCTCACCTGGGTTCTGCTGACCTTCCTCGGCGTGTTCGGCATCCATCGCTTCTACATGGGCAAATGGATCACCGGGATCATCTATCTATTGACCCTCGGCCTGCTCGGGCTGGGTGTGCTGTACGACTGGTGCACGCTGAATGACCAGATCGATGACATTCATCGCCGGGATGCCATGGCTTGAGCCGTTTTGCGGATGGTGGCCGGCGCGTGGCCGGTCCACTGCCGAAAGGCACGCGTAAAGGCACTCTGGTCGGCAAATCCACAGAGCAGGGCGACATCGACAATGCGCATCTGCGGGTCCTGCAGATAGGCCAGTGCCAGGTCCTGGCGGGTCTGGGCGAGGATGTCGCGGAAGCGGGTGCCCTCGGCGGCGAGGTCACGGTGCAGGCTGCGGGTGCTGCGGTGCAGTTGGCGGGCGATGGCGTCCTGTGAGGGGCAACCATGCGGCAAGGCAGGGGCAATGCGCTGGCGAACCTGCATGCTCAGCAGACCGGTCTGCGGTAGAGCGGTCAGCATGGCGTCCGCCTGGGCTTCAAGGCTGGCGAGCAGGGCGCTGTCGGGGGCGACCAGGGGCCGGCCCAGCTCGGTGATGGGCAGGAGCACGTCGGTAGCCGGGGCCGCAAAAGTGACCGGGCAGCCAAACACGTCCCGATAGGGTGTGAGATTTGGTGGCGGCGGGTTCACGAACTGCACCTGCAGCGGGATGACCATGGCGCCGGTGAAGTGTCGTGCCAGGGTCAGCAGCCCGACGATGGCGGTTTCATCCACCAGAGGCCCGGGTCGGCCCCAGGCGGTGCCCCAACGCAAGCGCAAGCCTTCGGCAGTGGCAGAAACGGTCAGCGGGTTGAAGTCATAGACTAGCCGGCTGTAGCGCTCGAGCCGAGCCAGCGCGCCGCCAAGGGTGCCGCAGGCGTGGAACAGGTAGCCCATCACGCCAAAATGATCCGGTCGCAGCGTCTGGCCCAGGCGCAGGCCGAGCAGGGGGTCGTTCAGAGCCTGGGCCGCGGTCTCCAGGCGTTGCCGCCATTCCTGCATGGGCAGCCGGTTCAGCGTGGTGGCCACCGGGGGCAGCAATGTGGGCGCGCGGGGTGCCAGATACTCATCCAGCGCGTGGGCGTAGGGTGCAGGGATGAAGCCCGGCAGGGCAGCGGATGTCATCGCGAGATCATCCGGCGTGGTGGCTGAAATTGTCAAAAAACAGGGCGACGATCGTCAAGATCGCGTGTCGACGGCGACGCAGAATATGCGCCATGATGCCCCTCTCAGGAGACATGCCATGACCCTCGACGCCTTTTATGGCCTGATTCAATCCGCCTTCGGTCCCCATATCGACTGGAAGGCCGTTGTGCTGACGCTGATGACGCCGATTTTTCTGATCGCGTTTGCCACGGAGTGGGCGGTGATGAAAAAACGGGGCGAGATGCGCCAGTTTCAGCTTCGCGACATTCTCACCAATATGGGGCTGGGCGCCAGCTACAGCCTGTTTGAGTTCATCGCCCATGCGCTGATTGTGGCCGCGGCGGTGACGTTCTTCTGGGAGCATCGCGTCTTCTCGATCCCGGTCAACATCTGGACGGTGCTGCCGATCTTCATCGCGGTGGAGTTCTGCTACTACTGGTTTCATCGGGGCAGCCACCGAATACGCTGGTTCTGGTCAGCGCACGTCGTCCATCACACGGGCGAGACGATGAACATGTCCACGGCGATGCGCCAGAGCCTGCTGTATTCCATCACCGGCTGGTGGCTGTTTTTCATGCCCCTGGTGCTGTTGGGTGTGCATCCGGCGGTGGTTTTCTTCATGTACGGGGTGGATCTGGCCTACCAGTTCTTTATCCACACCAACAGCATCGGCAAGCTGCATCCGTGGGTGGAGTACTGGTTCGACACGCCCTCGAACCACCGCGCGCATCACGGTCGCAACCCGCAATACATCGACAAGAACTATGGCGGCGTGCTGATCTGCTTCGACCGCTGGTTCGGGACGTATGTGGAAGAAGAGGAGCCGGTGGATTACGGCATCCCCAGGGAGCGACAGCCGACAAGCGGCAACGTCTTTGTGCTGAACTTCCACGAGTTCCGGGACATGTGGGCGGATGTCTTGCGCTCGGGGTCGATTGGTGAGCGCCTCAGCCACCTGTGGCGGCCGCCGGAGTGGCAGCGCCCGGAGCGTGGGCCGGACGGAGCGACGTCCCATCTCTGAAATAAAAAGCGGCCACGCAGGCCGCTTTTTCTAACCGCGGTGCCGCCAGGGCCGGCAGCGTTGCGACCGGCTCCCGGTCAGTCGCCCAGCAGGACGCCATTGGGCAAGCCGTGGGTGACCACGTAAGCACCGGGCGGATAACCCATGTTTTGCCGGTGGCGTGCCGGGCAGAGTTCGGTCCATGCCCCTGCCGCTTCGGCAATGCCGTCGGTGTGCGGATGGATAGTGGCGGGTGCGCCATCCAGAAAGGCGCTCAGAACATCGTCGTAGGTGCAGGTTGTGGAGCGGGTCATGGCAGCCTCCGCAGCGAGAAATCAGGTGGAGAGAGGGCGCTGCGGCGGCGCGCGGTGAGGCGCGCACCGCCGCAGGACGACAGTTGGCTTATTGCAACTGGATGAACGCAGCGTTCTTTTCCAGCGTGCGGCTGCCAATTCCACGGACTTGGGTCAGCTGCTCGGCGCTGGTGAAGGGGCCCTGGTTGCTGCGGTGCTCGACGATGCGCTCAGCCACCACCGGGCCCACACCGTTGAGTTCATCGGCCAGGGTGGCCGCATCGGCGGTGTTGATGTTGACGGGGCCGGCGAAGACCTGAGCGGTAAACAGCGTGGCGGCGGCGGCGAAGAGGGGCTTGATCATGGAGAAACTCCTTGCGATTGAATGTGTTGGCGTTGTCGCCGGGCTGTTGTCCGGCTTGCCATGAAAATACGCAACGAGCCCACCAAAGCGGACATCCCTTTCAGCTCACAAGGAGACGTGCCGCTCAGCCGCAGTGATGCAGGGCGTGATAATTCCGCTCGCGGGTGTGCCGGGCAATGGCGTCGTAGTCCGCCAGCAGGATGTCGGCCCCGCGCGGCGGCACGGCAAACTGGCCGAGCAACAGGCGTGGCTTGGCTTCAATGGTGAACTGGTCCACCACCGCGAAGTCGCCCTGCGTGTTTTGCCGGCCTTCATCACTCAGGTCCACCGGCGGCACGCCCACGTATTCGCCGCGCACCGTGGTGCCATCGACCTCAAACCGCGTGTAGCCGACGCCGATGAAATCGGCCGCCGACCAGCGCTGGCGCTCGCCCTCTTCGAACAGGCGGATGGACTGCCCTCCGGTACCCACGGTTACCTGCACGTAGCCCAGCGGGTTGGGAAGTCCCAGCGCCATCGGCACGCTGCGCTGGTAGATGTGGTCATGGCCAACCAGCAAGGCGTCGACGCCATAACGCAGCATGATGTTTTCCTCCAGCGCCACCAACGTGGGGTTGGCCGGGCCGCGGCCGATCTGGTCGGTCCAGATCGTGAAGTGCTGCACAACGAAAATGAAGTCGATCTGGCCGGCGGCGCGGCGGGCAGCGGCCAGCGCCAGATCAGTCTCGATGGCGAGCAATTCCTCGGGCAGGGTCAGATCACCAATCAATGCGCCGGCCGTGGTGACCAGGAAATGCATCCGGTTGTAGTCGAAGGAATAGAAGGTGCTGCCGGGGTTGCTGCCGAAAATGTTGCTGGTCAGCGGGTTGGGGTGGGTAAAGCGGTTCTTGAACGCCGCCCCGGTACCGTCTTTTTCTTCGTGATTGCCCGGGCCGCACATCATCGGTACGCGGGATAGCAGCGGCTCGTTGATGCCGAACCACTCGTCCCAGATGGGCTGGTTGCCATCGGCGTAAGAGATGTCACCGGCGATCAGCAGCAGATCATGGGGCTCGCGCCGCAGTTGCTGGGTCAGCTGCTGGCTGCGATGGGTGATGCCGTGGTCACCGAAATGCACGAAGCGCCAGGTGTCGCGTGGCGACGGCTGTACGACATGGACCGGTGACCAGCCGCCATCCGGCGAACCCACGCGATAGCGGAACGGAGCGTCCGGATCAATGTCGCGGGCGGTTGCGCGGTGGGTGACGGCCTCGACACCGAAAGTCGGGTCGGCGTCGGCCGCGACGCGCATGGATAACGGCATCGACTGGACGTCTTCTGCGCTCATTTGCGGCGTCACGGTGTCGAACTCCAGCCACGAGCCCGGAGCCTCTGCTCCGTCAGTGAACCAGGTCAGGCTGCGGGTGGTGTGGCTGTCATCATCGAGACTGACGTGCAGGCCGCGCGGGAGCGCAAGGTCGGCGCCTTCCATGGCCAGGGCACGGCTGGAGCGCCCCCCTTGGGGCAGGCAGCCGTTGAGAAGCAGGCCGGCGCCAGTGGCGCCCAGGCCTTTCAGCAGGTGTCGTCGTTGCATGGGGTTCTCCAGGGCGTTCGCGGCAATGCGAAAACACCGCATAGGGTTGCATCCCGATATGACCTGACGATGACGGTTTGCCACGCCGCGCCGCCCCCATCATGTGCGTCACGCTGCTAGGCTCGCGCGCTCGTGTATGCAAACCGAAGATTATGTGGAAGCGAATCGTAGCCGTGGCCCTGATGCTGTTGATCCTGCTGGGCGGCATCGTGGTGCTGTTCCCCGATGCCACGGCCGAGCGGCTGATTGCGCTGGAGCGCGGGCGTGCGGGGCTGAGCGAGCAGCGCATCGACGCGGGCGGCTGGAACTGGCCCTACCTGGTCGGCGGGCCGGAGGATGCGCCGGTGATCGTCATGGTCCACGGGTTTTCGGCCGACAAGGACAACTGGACCCGGTTTGCCGCGCACTTCACCGGCGATTACCGCGTCATTGCCCCTGACCTGCCCGGTTTCGGCGAGCAACCGTATCGCGACGGCGAGGACTACCGTCTGGCGGCACAGGTCGAGCGCTTGCGTGCTTTCATCGAGGCGCTGGGGCTGGAATCTGTACACATGGTGGGCAATTCCATGGGCGGACATATCACCGCGTTGTATGCCCTGCGCTATCCCGCTGCGCTGCGCTCCGCGGGCCTGTTCAACAACGCCGGCATTGTCAGCCCGGAGATGCCGGACATGGCGCGACAGCTACAGCGCGGGGTTAATCCGCTACTGGTCGATTCGCAGGAGGATTTCGCGCGGGTCCTGCGCTACACGATGGAACAGCCGCCGGTCATTCCCTGGCCGGTGCAACCCTATCTCGCGCGTCAGGCGCTGGCCAAGCGCGGCAGTAACGCCGCCATTTTCGAGCAGTACAAGACGGACCGCGCCAGTGCGCTGGATGACCGGTTCGCTGATATTCAGCCGCCGGTGCTAGTGCTGTGGGGCCGGCAGGACCGCGTGCTGGATGTCAGCGCGGTGGAGGTTATGGCTCGACATCGGCCGGAAACACTCACCGTCATTCTTGAAGACACCGGCCATCTGCCGATGATTGAACGTCCAGCTGAGTCGGCCGCGGCTTACCGGGCTTTTCTGCGCGGGGCGACCGACGGCGAGCCGCAGCCGCAATAGTCAGGACGGCGCGTTCACCGTTAGCACGGCAATGCGGCGATCCTTGGAGCGGATGCGAATCGGGAATTCGCCCGTCTGATAGGCGTGGAAGGTCACCTCGGTCGTGCCGTCGTCGGCCAGCGGGAAACGCAGATCGTAGCCTTCGATAACCAGCTCGTCGGCGTTGTAGCTGTCGATGGTAAAGCGCACGTTCATTCCCTTGACTGCGTTCACGCTGCTGCTGCCCTGGAGCAACTCGCCATCGGCAACCGACCAGTTCAACCAGACTTCAGCAGCGTCCGCCTTCGGCGCCGCTTCGCCCATGGACGCGCCACAGGCACTCAGGCCCAGCGTGACGGCAACGACAAGGGCACGCGCTCCGCTCAGGACGCAAAGCGAATGGGTATGTATTGGCATGGTGTCTCTCCTCCATGCCAACAATACCTGCTTTCGGCGCGCCTGAGGAGTTACCGCGTCTCGGCGACCCTCAGCCTCTTTATCTAGACGCAGTGCGCCGGCCGCATCGCGTGCGGATCAATCAGCTGCGGGGGCGTTTCGGGGGGCGCGGTTTGGCGGCGCGGGGCGCATCATCACGCCGATCATTGCTGCGCCGTTTCGGGCCGCCCGGGGCTGGTTTGCCGCGAGGCGCGGGCCGCGGAGGCCGCGGTGCGTAATTCTGCTCTGCTGCGGCATCGGCACTGCGGTCGGCATAGGGCCCCTCACTGCGCCCTTCATCGGCGCGCTGAATCTGCAACTGCTGACCGGATACCCACACCTTTTTCAGTTGCTTGAAGATGGCCTTGGGCATGCCGGCAGGCAGGTCGACCAGCGAATGATCGTCGCGAATGTCGATGCGGCCGATGTACTGGCTGTCCAGCCCGGCCTCATTCGCCAGCGCGCCGACAATGTTGCGCGGCTCGACATGGTGCTGATGGCCCACGGCAATCCGGTAGGTTTCCATCGGCGGCAGGTCGGCATCACTAGGCCGCGGGCCCCGTGGACGCTCCGGTCGGGCCTCGCGCGGCGGACGCGCGTCGTCACCGGGGCGGTTGCGCTCGCGGCTATCCCGGCGACCATCATCGCGGCGATTGTCCTCGCGGCGGGGGGAGCGGTCGTCAAAGGCCGGCAGGTCAGCCGCGTCCAGCAGCAGGGGCTGGCCATCCTGCAGACGGTGCGCCAGTGCCGCGGCCACATCCAGTGGGTCGGCGTTGGTTTCTTCGATGACTTCGCGAATCAGGTCGCGGTAAAGCGGCTGCTGGGTATCGTTCTGACCCAGGGCTTCGATCAGCCGTTCTTTGAAGCCGCTGCGACGGCGGTCGTTGATGTCGGCCACAGTGGGCAGGTCCATCCACTCGATGCGCTGCCGCGTGGCGCGCTCGATGGCGCCCAGCATGCGCTGCTCGCGGTAGGCCACGAACAGGATCGCCTCGCCCTTGCGCCCGGCCCGGCCGGTACGGCCGATGCGGTGCACGTAGGATTCGGTGTCGTGCGGAATGTCGTAGTTGATGACATGGCTGACACGGTCCACGTCGATTCCGCGGGCGACCACGTCGGTGGCGACCAACACATCCAGCTTGCCGGCCTTGAACTGCTCGATGGTGCGCTCGCGCTGCTTCTGGTCCAGGTCACCATTGATGGCCACCGCCTCATGGCCGCGGGCGGCCAGCCGGTCGGCCAGCTCGACCGTACTGATTTTGGTGCGCACGAAGACGATGACCCCGTCGTAATCCTCACCTTCGAGAATGCGGGTCAGGGCGTCGAGCTTGTGCATGCCGCGCACGGCCCAGGCGCGCTGGCGGATGTTGTCGGCGGTTGAGGTGCGCGCCTTGATGGTGATCTCGGCGGCGTTGTGCAGATGCGTGTCGGCAATGCGCTTGATCTCGCGCGGCATGGTGGCCGAAAACAACGCGATCTGGCGCTGCGCCGGCGCCTGCGACAGGACCCACTCCACGTCATCGACAAAGCCCATGCGCAGCATTTCGTCGGCTTCATCGAGCACCAGGCTGCGCAGGGCGTCGAGCTTCAATGTGCCGCGCTTCAGGTGATCCACCACCCGGCCGGGCGTGCCGACAACCACATGCACGCCGCGGTCCAGTGCGCGCAACTGCGGGGTATAGCTCTGGCCCCCGTAGATCGGCAGCACGTGGAAGCCCGGCAGGTGGGCGGCGTACTTCTGAAAAGCCTCAGCCACCTGGATGGCCAGCTCGCGCGTAGGCGCTAGAACCAGGCCCTGCGGCGCGCGCTGCGCGAGGTCAATCATGGACAGCAAGGGCAGGGCAAAGGCGGCGGTTTTGCCGGTGCCGGTCTGTGCCTGGCCCAGCACATCCTGGCCGGCGAGCACGTGCGGGATGATGGCGGCCTGAATCGGCGAGGGGCTTTCGTAGCCCACATCATTGAGCGCGCGCAGAACTTCCGGGCGCAGGTTCAGGTCGTCAAAAGACGGGATGGCGGGGGTGTTGTCGGACATAAGCTCGGCGGTCGGTCAGGGGGAAGGCAAGACCGTCACACGCGGCTCGTCGGGACATAGTGTGAGGCTTTGGCGGCCCGCCGTCACCTTGCGCGGTCTTTTACGGTGTCAGTTCAGTCGTCGCGCGCCACCGCCCAGCCGGCCCAGGCCTGGCAGGTCGGCATGATTTCCACGGTGTTGATATTGACGTGCGCGGGGCGGTGAGCAATCCAGTGCACGGTATCGGCCACGTCCTCAGCCGTCAGCGATTGCGTGCCGGCATAGACCGCATCCGCCTTCTGCGCGTCGCCCTTGAAGCGGGTCTTGCTGAAGTTGGTGTCGGCCATGCCGGGCTCGATGTTGCTGACCCGCACTGCGGTGCCGATCAGGTCGGCCTTGAGGTTGCGGGTGAATTGCGCGACGAAGGCCTTGGTGCCGCCGTAGGCATTGCCGCCGGGGTACGGCCAGCTCGCCGCCGTCGAGCCGATGTTGATGATGTGCCCGCGATTGCGCTCCACCATCCCCGGCAAGATCGCGCGGGTCATGCGCATCAGGCCCTTGATGTTGGTGTCGACCATCGTCTCCCAGTCGTCCAGGTCGGCCGACTGCGCGGGATGGATGCCCAGCGCCAGCCCGGCGTTGTTGACCAGGAGGTCGACGTCCCGAAAGCCTGCCGGCAGACGCGCGGGCAGGGTGGCGATGGCGTCGCGATCGCGCATGTCGGCCACTTCAATGTGGACGTCCGCGGCCTGCGTGGTGACGTCGTCCGCCAGCCGGGACAGCGCATCGGCCGAACGCGCCAGCAGAATCAGCCGCGCGCCGTCCTGCGCAAAACGTCGGGCGCAGGCCGCGCCAAAGCCGGACGAAGCGCCGGTAATGAGGATGGTGTGCATGGCGCCATGATACGAAAGGTCGAAGCGATGTCGCCCTCTCGGGCAGTGGAGAGCCCCGCCGAATCCGGCCGGCGCAGGGCCTCGCGCACATGGACGTGCGCGCGGAGTGCATGGATGCTGTCAGACGTCCCTGCGCCGGTCGGATTCGGCGGGGCTTGGCGCCCGCGTCGGTGACCCGAACGCCCTCTAGGGCCAACGAATGGCAGCGCGACTGACTTACCCCTCCCCAAGCTGCCAGCGAATCCGATCCTCCGCCGCGCGGACCAGCCGGCGACCTTCGGCGATGGCTTCCTCAGCGCGGTGAAAGTCCATGATCGCGTAGTCCGCCAGCACCGGCATCAACGGGATGTCCGGCGGCTCGCCGGCCATGCGGCTGCGGGTAATGCGGTCCTGCATGATGTTCACACTGGCGCCGATGACGTCGAACAGGCCCGGCATCTTGTCGCGGGGGTCAGACGCGTCGTCCGAGTCGTCGGCGCCGGCACCGATGTATTCCAGCATGCGCTCCCAGGTGGATTTGTCGGCGGAGCTGGCAGCATCGCGGGCCTGCTCCGCGGCTTCGCGGTCGCGCTCGGAAAACTGCCGCCCAACCAGCTGGCCGTTGAGATTGACCGATATCACCACGTCCGCCCCGAGCGCCCGGCACAGCGATACGGGGACAGGGTTGACCAGGCCCCCGTCCAGCATCCAGCGGCCTTTGTACTGATATGGCGAAAACAGCCCGGGCAGGGCGCAGGAGGCCCGCGCCGCGTCCAGCACCGGGCCGTCCTGAATCCACACCTCGCGGCCGAACTCCATGTCGGTGGCCACGGTGGCGAAACCCTGTTTCAAGTCGCCGATGTGCGGGTTCTGGTGCTGCTCGCGAAAGAAGTTGAACAGCTTCTCGCCCTTGACCACGCCACCGCTGAAGCTGAAATCCATAAACCCGAAGACATCGCGCAGCGTGAGCTTACCGACCCATTCCGCAAAGGCATCGAGCTGCCCGCAGACATAGACCCCGCCGACCAGCGCGCCGATCGAGGTGCCGGCAATGACATCCGGGCGGATGCCCATCGCTTCCAGCTCCTGCAGCACGCCGATATGCGCCCAGCCGCGCGCCGAGCCGCTGCCCAAAGCCAGGCCTACGCGCGGGCGGTGCGATGAATGGTCCTGCGGGACGGATCGGGCGGCGGAAGCCGAGCTGTCAGGTTGAGACATGCAGTTAGCCATGCGCGAATAGACGCCGCATTTCAGCACAGTGGTGCAGCAACGAAAAGAACGAAGGACGCCCCTGTTACGCTGCGCTCCCCTTGTCGATACTTCGGAGAAACCCACCATGGGCAACAAATGGACCCCGGCTGATATGCCGTCCCTGGCTGGCAAACGCGCCCTCGTGACCGGTGCCAACAGCGGTCTTGGCCTGTACACCACGCAGGGGCTGGCCGCGGCCGGTGCCTCGGTGATCATGGCCTGCCGCAATCCGGCCAAGGCCGAGGCCGCTCTGGCGACCGTGAAGGCCGCAGTGCCTGCCGCGGATGTCGAGCTGATGACGCTGGATCTGGCCGACCTGGCCTCGGTGCGCGCCTTTGCCGAGGCGGTGGCGGCTGCGCATCCGGTGGTGGACCTGCTGGTCAATAACGCCGGCGTGATGGCCGTGCCGTTCCAGAAAACCAAAGACGGTTTCGAGATGCAGATCGGGACCAACCATTTCGGTCACTTCGCCCTGACCGGGCTGCTCTTGCCACAGCTGCAGGCCGCGCCCGCCGCCCGGGTGGTCAGTGTGGCCAGCATGGCGCACCGCTGGACGCGGCGGATGAACCTCGACGACCCCAACTTCCAGAACAGCCGCTACAACAAGTGGGATGCCTACGGCAAAAGCAAGCTGGCCAACTTGCTGTTCATGTTCGAGCTGAACCGCAAGCTGCAGGCCGCGGGCGCGCCGATCACATCGGTGGCCGCGCACCCGG
>JBDNBC010000082.1:0-6076 GCA_039768115.1 Oceanococcaceae bacterium | reverse complement strand
GCCGCAAAATCGGACTGGTCGGCGTGAATTTCAATTTCAGCAACCAGATCAACCTGACGCTGGACCAGTTCCTGTTCTTCGGCGGGGGCAACGGCAACCGCCTGGCTGATCGCGATTTCCTGAATGTTGCCGTGTCTTACAGCTTCTAGGGGGTGATGGTCATGCTGATGTCTCCCCCCAAGATCCCGCATCGCCAACAGCGCGGCGGGATTCTGTTCTGGCTGGTGCTGATTCTGGTCGGCGCGGCCATCGGGGCCTATCTGGTTTTCCACTTCGTTCTGCCGCGGCTGCAGGCGCGCCTGCTGGTGACCGATGAAGTGCTCCATGCCTATGTCGACCAGCCGCTCGACGTGACCGCCTCGGTGCTGAACTCGCTGGACATCCTGATCGATGAAACGGTCAGCACCCGCGTTCCCGTGGATACCGTGCTGTCGGTGCCGGTGGAGGAGCCGCTCGAGCTGACCGCGTACTTCGACGCGATGGTGCCAATTCGCACCAATGTCGCCGTGGAAGACGTCATCCCGCTGGAGCAGATGATCGACATCGACACCATTGTCGAAGCCGACCTGCTGGGCGAGACCTTCAAACTGCCCTTGCGCGGCAAGTTCCCGGTGCGTGCGGATGTCCCTGTACGGCTGCTGGTACCCATCGATCAGGAGGTGCGGCTCAAGTTTGTCGCGCCGATCAAGGCGCGCCTGCGGCAAAACCTGACCGTGCCCCTGAAAACCGAAATCGTTGCCGACGTGCCGTTAAAAACGCAGATGACTGTCCCGGTCCTCAACGACCTGGTGGTGACTGCCGAGATTCCCGACACGCCCACGCTGGCCGTGAAGTTGAACTACGCGGACTTGCAGATTCCGGTGGGCCAACTGGGCTTTGGCTTCGATACCGGCGCTGCGGAAACCACGTCAACACCGGATGAGCCCCCGACAGAGGCGGAAACAGAAGTCGACGCCGCGACGGTAGAGGACACGCCATGACGCCGCCTCTTTCCTCCCGACATTCCCAAGGCGGTGTGGCCCTGGGCCTGATCATCCTCGTGCTGCTGCTGGCCATCGGTGCTGGTGCCGTAATGGCCCTGCTGTTTCTGTCGCGGCTGGAAATCGAGCTGGCGATTCGCGATCAAGCTGCAACCGCAGTCGTCGCGCAGTCGATTAGCGGCACCGCCCGGGTCAACGCCCCGATCAGCCTGCGCCTCAACGAGACCATCCGCACTTCGGTGCCCATCGATCAGCGGGTGACGATTCCCATCAAGGACAGCCTGGACATCACGGCACACTTCGACGGATCTATTCCGTTGCGGATGCAGGTTCGATTGCAGGACACCATCCCGCTTAAGCAGGTCGTCGACCTGGACACCACGGTATCGGCCTTTCTCCCGGAACTTGGCAGCACCATCGACATTCCCCTGCGCGGGAAGATCCCGATCGACACCCAGGTGCCCGTAGACCTGACCATTCCGGTGGATCAGCTGGTTCGCCTCGAATTCAGCACCCCGGTACGCGCCGAAATCGACCAGATGCTGAATGTGCCGCTGCGTACGACCATTGACGCGGATGTCCCCATCGATTCGCAGCTCAGCGTGCCGGTGCTGAATGTGCTCAAGGCGCGCGTCGACATGCCCACAACCCCAAGCAAAGTTGTCATCACGGAAGGTGACCTGACTCTGCCGCTGCGCACATTGCGGCTGGACTGGCTCGACGCCTCCGCCGATACCACGGCCGACGCCGCGAATCCCACCGAGGAGAGCACGCCATGAGCCGCTGGAGCGACGCTCAGCCGGGCCCTGACTATGCGGCCCTGATGGCCCAACTTGCCCGCAACGCGGACTTGCCGCCGCCGCCAGCGGGCGGTGGTCGACGCTGGCTATACGTGCTGCTCGGGCTGGTGCTAGTCGCCGGCGCGCTGGTGGCCGGGGCCTTTATCGCGTGGTGGATCTACATGCACATCGTCATTACGATCCCGATTCGCAATCAGCCCACGGGGGTGGACTTGCCCGAGCGCTTCAACGCCACCGCGAACGTGAGTAATGATCTGCAAGTGGCAATGAAAGGCGCAATCTCCACCAGCGTGCCGTTTAATCAGGACCTCGTCGTGCCTTTCCGTGGTCGCTACGACTTCGATGTCGAGATGAACGCCAAAGTGCCAGTGGAATTCGACGTTGCCTACGATGGCATTCTGCCGGTCGATACCGAAGCGGATGTGCAGATCCGCACCAGCATCAACTACAAGAACCTGAAGGCGCTACGCAATCTCAACATCGAGACCACGCTGCCCTTGACCTTCCCGCTGCCGGTGCAGTTGCTGATTCCGGTCAAGGACACCATTGACCTCGAGTACGCCGGGCCGCTGTCGGCGGATATCAACCAGGACATCACAACCCGGGTCGATACGGTATTGCGCACCACGCTGCCGATTGATCAGACCATCACGACACCGGTGTCGGCGGCGCTGCCGCTGGAGATCCGCCCGGATGTGGAGCAGGTGCGCCTGATCCTCAGCGAAATGCTGGTCGAACTGCGCCCGAGCCAAATGCTCCGTTTCGGGTTCGCCGATGCGGATGCCGAAACCGCCGAACGGGTGGACAACCCTTATGGCCCGCGCGATCAGCTGCCCAACCCTGCCGCGCCCTGATTGAAGCCCGCCAGTCGGCTGCGGCATCCGCGCGCACGACGATCCCTCTGACCAAAAAAAACAGCCGGCGCTAAGGCCGGCTGCACTCCCCGGTGAACGCGACGGCCTCGGGGCACGATGCCCCAAAGACCGCGCGCCACCCTCAGCTCACGATGTGGTGTTGCAGGTAGTCCATGGCCGCCCCCACGGCCTGTGAGATGGCAACAGGGTCCGCGGCAGCTTCCGCCGCTCCCCCGTCAATGCCACCAAACATGAACACCAGCTGGAATACACCCACCAGGAAGCCGAGCGCCGCCCCTACGGCGATAAGAATCCACTCGTCCTGCTCGAAGGCCGGACGAAGCATGCCCTCGAACTGCGCGGGCTCAAGCGCCTGCAGACGCGTCGACAGGGTATTTTCCAGGTCGAGCGCGTCGTTGGCGTAGGTTTCAATGTGTGTCAGCGCCTCCGGCAAGCTGTTAATGATTGCGGTGACCGCCGTCTGTTTCATGTCGCGGTATTGCTGTGTGCCGACGGTGAACGCGACGAATGGCTTGACGATGTTGGTCTGGTCATCAATCGCCGCCTGCACCCGTTTGCCGATCAGCGCGAAGACCTTATCCGAATAGGGCCCGCGCAGAATGCCTTCGATAATATTGGAGGGCGTCAGCACATTGGCCGCCACCAGACGGCCATAGTCCGAAGCAACTTCCGGCTGGCGCTTCATGAACAGCCCCTGAATCACAAGAGGCCCGACGCGCACCACCTCTTTAGGGTTGAAGATCATCTGCAGTGCGATCCAGTTGGTCGCGTAACCGCAGGCCAGACCAAACGCGGGCAGCTGCCACCAGGCTTTGAAGAAAATCCAGATCGCCATCTGGATCGACCCGAACAAAAAGCCGAAATACAGCCCGGACACCCCGATAAACCGGAACTCCGCCGCGCCCACTTCCTGGAAGATCTGGTTCAGGAGCGCCTTGTCCTTGGTCAGGTTGGTGATGACCATATCTTTCAGGTCGAACATCCGCTCCAGATTGGCCTTGATGTTCTCCATGATCTCGGTGATCAGCTCGGGCGCTTCCGCCTTGACCCGCTTGTAAATCTGGTTCTTGACGAGCTTCGGCAGCGATTCCCACAACGCCGGCTGATGCGCCAGCATCACCTGATCAACGATGTCCTCAATCATCTCGTTGAGCGGTCGCTCCAGTTCCTTGGCGACCCGGTCGGCATCCAGGCGGCTGAAGATTTCTTCCTGCGTGATCAGGTGGGTGGTGATGGTGTCCACCGAAATGCTGGCCATCTTCGCCGCCCGCCGCGGGATGATCCCCTGCCAGCCCAGGATGGGTGGGATGCCAAAAAAGTTGATCGGATTGAACATCATCCAGATCGCGACCACATTGGTGCCATATCCGACGATCGCGCTGATCACCGGCATGGAGAGATACAGCATCGGGTTGGCAAGAAAGTGCTCGATTCCAGTGTCCATGTCCGCCTCAGAAATTGTTGTCTATCGTGTTGTTTCGTGAGGAGAAACTGGCACTGCGAGCCCGCAACATTGTGCGTCCACCCCCAGACAAAAGATGCGTCCGTCTCCCCCGTTGTACATCCGCCCGCCTGACGGCCGACCCGACCAGCGCGTTCCCGCGGGGGGAGCCACCAGCGATCACCGTGACATTGGCGAATGTTATGCTGCATAGTAGCGATATCCGTGGTGCCCTACAACACCACCGCGCCAACGAGGGAGACAACCAACGATGAACCAAACCAACGCATCTCGATTGATGGATCGACTGCAGTGCGAAGAACGCGACGTGGCGTTTCTGGATTACCTGCCTGACACGGCTCAGAAACAATTGATCGACGGCATCGAGCATCACCTGAACTCGACCCGCGCCGATGTCGATGCCGCCGTGAGCACCGATACCCAGGCCCTCCCCGGGTGGCTCGGCTGGATTGCCAGCCGCCTGCTCGCCTGAACCTCTGGAGCCCCTCATGAGCACAAACGACAGCCGCATCGATCTCGCGACCAGTACCGAGCTGGACAAACTCGCCGTCGACATCCCCATGGATGACGATCTGCGCGCAAGCCTGGCCACGGCCGGCGCCCGCAACATCCGTCATCTTCGCGAGGCGCTGGTCCGCGCCGAGCAGGCCCCCCGCCGTGCGCAATTCAAGCGCCTGGCCACCGCCGTGGCCTTTCTGCCGACGCGCTATGTCGCGCGGGTCGCTGAGGAAGCCTTGTCGCCGCTGATGGCGGCGCGCATCGTCAGCGTGATGAACCCGGTGACCGGGTCACGCATCGCCAAGCGTCTTAGCCCCCAATATCTGGCCGCCGCCGCTACTGCCGCGGACCCGGTTGCGGTACGCGACATCATTCCGCTGATTCCGGCCACCCTGATTCGCGACGTGGCCATGCTGCTGCTGGAACGTGAGGACTACGTCACGATGGGGCGTTTTGCCGATGCGCTGTCGGCCCCGGCGATCCGGCTGGTGGTCAATGCCACCGATGACGATTCGCAGCTGCTCAAGATCGCACAATACATGGAGCAGCCGCGGCAACTCGGCAAGATCGTGATGATGCTCGACAACGACCGGGTGGCGCGCGTTATCCAGACCGGCATGGCCAAGCATCTGTGGCCGCAGGCCCTGTGGGTGATTGATCATGTGGCTGAAGAGTCGAAGGGGCGGCTGGCCGACATCATGGGTGCGCAGCCGCTGGACACCCTCAATGATCTAGTAGAAGTCGCTTATAAGGAGCGGTTGTGGGCTCCCGTGCTGCGGGCCATGGCGCATATGAACCCGCGCTATTACCGCAAAATCGTCAACCTGCCGGCACTGCATGACGAAACCATCCTTGGGGATCTGGTGGCCACGGCCTACGAAGAGGGCCTGCTGGCCACAGCGCTGCCGCTGGCCCGGGTGATGCGCCCCCACTTCCAGAGAACGGTCGCCCATGCCGCACTCGATCAGGGCGACGATGTGGCCGAGGCCGCGCTGTGGGCTGCGCACAACTCCCACCGCTGGGACGTGATCCTCGAACTGGCCCGTCACCTCGACGATGACAAGCGCAACATCCTTGCCCGGCTGCCCATCGCCAAGAACCCACAGGCCCTGCGCTCGCTCCTGGAGACCGCGGCCGGCACCGGGCACATGGATCTGTTGCTGGACTTCGCCCGCCGCTTTGATGACGACGGTCTGCGCCTGGTCATCGATATTGGCCTGGAAGACTCCGGTGACCTGATTGAGGCCTTCCTCGATGCCGCCCAGCAATCCGAGGATGGCTGGGCGGCCATCGTGACCGCCCTCTCAGCGGTAACCGACGAGGACACATTGAAAACCATGGCGCCGATTTACCAGCGCCAGGACGCGCCCATGCAACAGGCCTTTCAGCAAGCCGCCAGTAATGGCGGCATCTGGGATCGCATCGCGCCCGCGCTGGGCGCCGCCTGATACCCAGGCGATG
>JBDNBC010000081.1:0-12174 GCA_039768115.1 Oceanococcaceae bacterium | reverse complement strand
AGCCCTGGGCAGGGGCACGAGACTGGGTAGAAGACGCAAACACGGCCGGCCTGCTCGAACCCACCGCCATGAACCTGGCCACGGTGGATGCGCAGGGACAGCCGTCCAACCGGACCGTGCTGTTCAAAGGCTGGAAAGACAACTTTCCCACCTTCTTCACCAACTACGACGGGCGCAAAGGTCAGGAGCTACTGAGCCGGCCCAAGGCTGCGCTGTGCTTCTGGTGGGATCGTCTGGACCGGCAGATCCGCTTTGAGGGCGAGGCCCGCGCCCTTAGCGATACGGACAATGACCGATATTTCGCCAGCCGAAGCCGGGGAAGCCAGATTGGCGCCTGGGCCTCCGATCAAAGCCGCCCCGTAAACTCACGTGAGGACATGGAATCCCGCTACGCTGCCTTCGCTCGTCGTTTTGGTGATGTCCAGCCCATCCCGCGGCCACCGCACTGGGGTGGCTTCGTGCTCATTCCACACGCGGTGGAAATCTGGCAGGGTCAGGCCAACCGCTTCCACGACCGCATCACCTATACCCGCGACAGCGAAGATCACTGGCACGTGCAGCGACTTCAGCCCTGAACCTGAGGCGCCGCGCAGCGCACCCAGTGCTCGATTGCCATGGGATAAGCATTGCGCGCATCCGCCGGCACATCCTCGCGATCCCTGCGCTCGAAGTCGGATAGATCCGGTCGAAACCAAGCGTCCCCCGCCGGAGCCGCGTCAATCCGGGTCCAGTACAGCTCATTCACCTCAGGCCAGCACAAGCGATAGATCTGGTCGCCACCAATGACAAACAGCGTCCCGGAGGACGCCAGCTCACAGGCCTGCCGCAACGATTGCACGGCGTCCACGCCGTCCGACTCGAAGCGCGGGTTGCGCGTCAGTACCAGATTACGCCGCCCGGGCAGGGGCTTTCGACCCAGGCTGTCGAAGGTCTTGCGCCCCATCACCATGGTGCCACCCAGCGTTAGCGCCTTGAAATGTGCCAGATCCGCCGGCTGGTGCCACGGCATGGCGCCCTGGTAGCCAATGACATCATTGCGGGCACTGGCCACGACCGCCACGATGTTGATGTCCGAGGACTTGATGAGAGCGCCACTTCCGGCACTCGACGACGTCGTTGCGGTCATGAATTCACGATTCTCAACACCGATACGGGATAAATCGATGACCATTCTATGGTGGGTACGCCGCGACATGCGTTTGCGCGATAACCCGGTCTTGGAAGCCGCGACCGCTGCCGGCGCCGCCGTCCAGGCGATCTATGTTCACGCCCCCGAAGAAGACGCCCCCTGGGAACCTGGAGCGGCCAGCAACTGGTGGCTGCGTGAATCACTGAAAGCACTGGACCAGCAGCTGCGACAGCGCGGCGGCCAGCTACTGGTCGTGCAGGGTCGCAGCGACGAGCAACTGTGCATGGCAGCGCAGCGGCTGGGATGCACAAAGGTGTACTGGAATCGGCTCTACGAGCCGCACGCCATTCGCCGCGACAAAAAGGTGGCCGCAGCGCTGCAGGCCGCGGGGCTGGAAGCCCAGGCCTTTCCGGGACATCTGCTCTGGGAGCCGCATCAGGTGCGCAAAGCGGATGGCAGCGCGTACCGCGTATTCACCCCGTTCTGGAAAGCCGCGCAGGCGCTGGGGCCACCGGCTCCGCCCCGCTACAGCCTGACAACAGTCGACTGGGTTGCGCATACCGAAGCGGTGACCGACTGGCCGCTGATTGCCGAGTTTCGCGACGAGCCATGGCATGCCACGCTGGCTGCAGCCTGGACGCCTGGGGAAGTTGCCGCCCAGCAGCGCCTGGCCACGCTCGC
The DNA here is from genome assembly GCA_039768115.1 of Oceanococcaceae bacterium. Lineage (GTDB taxonomy): Bacteria > Pseudomonadota > Gammaproteobacteria > Nevskiales > Oceanococcaceae > MS8. Next base: position 10,364 of record JBDNBC010000081.1, on the reverse strand, counting down.
TGATGCGCATCTCAAAGACTATGCGGCTGCGCGTGACATCCCTTCGCGTGATGTGACGTCGCGGCTGTCACCCCACCTGCACTTCGGGGAGGTGTCGCCTTCCCGCGTGTGGCAGGCGACCGGGCACATTCGCAGCTCCGACGGGGTGAAGTTTCATGCCGAACTGGGGTGGCGCGAATTTGCACACCATTTGTTGTGGCACTTCCCCGACAGCACGGAGGTCAATTTCAACCGCCGATTTGACAACTACCCCTGGCGCCAGCCCGACCCGGATGACCCGGACTGGAAAGCCTGGGCGCACGGCCGCACGGGCATTCCCATTGTCGATGCGGGCATGCGTCAGTTGTGGAATAGCGGATGGATGCACAACCGGGTGCGCATGCTGGTGGGCAGCCTGTTGACCAAGAACCTGAACATTCACTGGCAGTACGGCGCGCGCTGGTTCTGGGACACCCTGGTCGATGCCGACCTCGCCAGCAACACGCTGGGATGGCAGTGGGTTGCCGGGAGTGGTGCGGATGCCGCGCCTTTTTTCCGCATTTTCAATCCACTGACTCAGGCCGAGAAGTTCGATCCGTCCCAGGATTACGTGCGCCAGTGGCGAGCCCAGTCTGTTCGCCGCCAACCTATTGTCGATCTGAAGCACAGTCGTGCGCAGGCCCTGGCCAACTACAAGGCGCACTGTTCCGGATAAACTCTGATCCGCTTCCGCCTGCCGTCCGATCATGACCGAGTCCCGCCTGCCCTCCCCGCGCCACTTTCTCGAGACCCGGGTGGTCGATGATCTGACGGCCGGGCGACTGGATCAGGGGCTGATCACGCGCTTTCCACCGGAACCCAATGGCTTCCTGCACATCGGCCACGCCAAATCGATCTGCCTGAACTTCGGTCTCGCGCAGCGCTACGGTGGCCATTGCCATCTGCGCTTCGATGACACCAACCCTGAGGCTGAAGAGCAGCAGTACCTCGACGCCATTCAGGCGGACATTCGCTGGCTCGGCTTTGCCTGGGACGGGCCGTTGCGCTATACCTCCAGCTACTTTGAGACCTTGTACAGCTACGCTGAGCATCTGATTCGCCAGGGTGATGCTTATGTCTGCGACCTGCCCCCGGACCAGGCCCGCGAATACCGGGGCACGCTGACCGAGGCCGGTCGCAACAGCCCTTATCGTGAACGCAGCGTGGACGAGAACCTGCAACTCTTCCAGGGCATGCGCGCCGGCCAGTTTGCTAATGGTGAGAAGGTGCTGCGCGCCAAAATCGACATGGCCAGCCCAAATATGAACTTGCGCGACCCGATCCTTTACCGGATTCGTCATGCCGCGCACCACCAGACCGGGGAGCAATGGTGTATCTACCCCACCTATGACTTCGCGCACGGCCAGTCCGACGCCATCGAGCAGATCTCCCATTCGCTGTGCAGTCTTGAGTTCGAGGACCATCGTCCGCTGTACGACTGGTTGCTCGACCACCTCCCGGTGCCCGCGCGGCCCGTGCAGATCGAATTTGCGCGTCTGGAACTCAACTACACCGTCACCAGCAAGCGCAAGCTCAAACGGCTGGTTGACGAGGGCCATGTCAGCGGCTGGGACGACCCCCGGATGCCGACCCTGGCGGGCCTGCGCCGCCGTGGATTTCCGGCCGCGGGCATTCGTGCGTTCATCGAAGCCGCAGGGGTCGCGCGGGCGAACAGCCTGACGGACGTGGCGATGCTCGAGGCGGCGATCCGCGACGAGTTGAATCGCACCGCGCCGCGCGCCATGGGTGTGCTGAATCCCATCCGGCTGGTCATCACCAACTGGGCATCCGATCAGGAAGAAACCCTGACCGCCCCCTTCCACCCGGATCGACCGGAGCTGGGCCAGCGCCCGCTGACCTTCGCCCGCGAGCTGCTGATCGAAGCGGAGGACTTTCAGGAAGAAGCCAACAAGAAATTCAAGCGCCTCGTGCTTGGCAAGCGGGTTCGTCTGCGACACGCCTACGTGATCGAGGCCACGCATGTGGACAAGGATGCAACGGGCCGGGTCACCACGGTGTATGCCAATGCTGTTCCGGAGACAGTGGGGCAGGATCCTGCCGATGGTGTCAAGCCGAAGGGCGTTATTCACTGGGTGCCTGCAAACCGAGCGCTGCGTGCGCAAGTTCGGATCTACGACCGGCTGTTTGCTGCCGCCCAGCCCGGCCAGGGCGACCGCGACTTCATCGACGACCTCAACCCGGAATCACTCACGGTCACTGAGGGCTGGCTCGAGCCTGCACTGGAGAATGTTCCGCCCGAAACCGTCTATCAGTTCGAGCGCCTGGGGTATTTCGTGGCGGATCGCCATGACCACCGCCCGGACGCGCCGGTCTTCAACCGGGCCATCGCTCTGCGTGACACCTGGGAGCGGCAGAGCGCCAACTGAGCAGTCCCGAGACGCCTCTCAGGCGGCCATCAGGCACCCAGCATTCGCCGGAGCGGCTTCGATAGCAGGCGCATCTGCGGATCGAGCCGGGCACGCAGACGGCGAAAATCGTCCCAGCGTGGATACATCTCACTCAGCGTGCGGGCATCCTGCCGATGCCACAGCCCCCAGTGCGGGCGTCCGCCATGCCGGGCCAGAATCGCTTCCGCCCGGGCAAAAAGTGCCTCATGGGGACGCCCGCGACCCTGTGCCAGGCGAACGGTCATGCTGGCTTGCCGGTAGTACGGGCTGATCCAGCCATCGTCCTCCGCCACCGGACGCAGGACCATGGGCAGCATCAGGCGGGTCTCTTCCCGGCGCAACAAGGCCCGCAGCTCGTCGATGGCATCGTTGGCCCGACGCAGAGGCAGCGCGTACTCCAGAGCACGGTAGGGCACTGCCGCGGGACGTGGCAGAAGCCGATAGCTGTGCTCCAAACGTTGTGGCGGTGTCAACAGCCAGGGCAGCACCGGCTGCAGAATCCCCTCCAGCGGCGGCACACTCTCCCCGAGTTGCATCATCAGCTGCTGAACCCGACGGCGCCGTTCGCCCGCTCCCGACTCATCGGGCTCGGTTGCTGCCGAGGCGGGGTTCAAGCGACGCAGAACTCCGGTATCGCCGTGGCTGAACAGCCACAGCTCGGCATGTCGATTGCTCTCGATGATGGACGGAAACTGGCGGAGGGCGTCATCGGCGTCCACCCGCATGAACTCCTCGCGCAAATACTGCAGCGGCTCGACAGCCAGCTCGATCTCCGTAACGACACCGAGCGTACCCAGTGAACACGCCAGGGCGGGACGCAGCTCAGGGTTCTCTCGTTCACTGATTTCCAGCAGCTCACCCGCTACTGTCATCAGCTGCACGGCCGTCACCGAGCCGCTGATCGCCGTATGGCTGGCCGCTGCACCGTGCATGGCGGTGGCACACGCGCCGGCAATGGTGCAGGAGTCATCGTCGCCCGTCACCGGCAACGCCCAGCCGTTTGCTGCCAGCAACTCACCTAGGGCCGCAAGCGATGTGCCTGCGCGAACTCGCACGCGTTGCAGGGCGTCATTCCAGCCCACGACGCCTTGCAGGCCGCGTAGATCCAGGTGCGTGCCGGGTGTGGCGTACAGTGCCGTCTCCGAGCGCGCAGCGCCCACGGGCCGGACCGGCCCCGCGCCATGCCGCAATGCCTGCCGCAGCTCAGTCTGACTGCGCGGGCGCACTACCCAGGCCGGCGGATCCGCAGTCGACGCCTCAGCAGCGGCGCGCGGGACATCGGGCTCGAACGCGGGCGATTCACGGCCCGCGAGAGTTGCGCCCGGCAGCAAGGCCGAACCTGCGGCAACCATGCCCTTCAGCACGCGCCGACGCGCTGGATCTGGAGACTCCGTTCTGAAGGGCATCTGTAATCGCTCCCAAAAAAAACGGGGCGCCGTGGCACCCCGTTCAACCTCGTAGCCGGTCGGATCAATAGCGGAGGGCAAACATCACCGGCCTTATGAGGGGCCGGCAACCCAGCTACGGTCCCTGCGAATCGCAGTTAACCAAACTATAGCTGAAACGGTGCACGCTGAAAATCATGATGATTTGCGACTTGACGCCTCTTCTCTTCGGCGACAGCGGGCCACCTTGCGCCCCGCAATCGACAAAAGCGCGGGAGCGAGGCCAGCAATTTCGTCGGGCTATTGCCGCTCCCAGGTCGTACCGTTCGGGCCGTCACGCAGCACGATGCCACGAGCGGCCAGCTCATCGCGAATGCGGTCAGAGGCGGCGAAGTCGCGGCGGGCTCGGGCTTGTTGACGTTGCTCGATTTTCTCGGCGATCCAACGCACATCCTCTTCCGCCCCGCCCTGCAATACCGTGTCCGGGACCTGGCCGAGCAGGCCCAGGCGCGCTCCCAGCTGCCGCAGGGTCAGCGCCGCGCGCATGGCCTCGTCAGGCTGACCGGCATCCATGGCGGAATTCACGGCGCGGGCCAGGCTGTGCAAGACCGCGTAGGCTTCCGCCGTATTGAAGTCATCGGCCATCGCCGCCGCGAATTGCCGAACCGCTTCATCATCGGCAGCAGCTGTCGCATCGGGGTCCACCGGCGCGCGTGCCAATGCGGCATACAGGCGGCGCAACGACACCCGCGCGGCGTTCATGGCCTCTTCGGTGTAAATCAGCGGGCTGCGATAGTGGGTGGAGAGGATGAAATAGCGGATCACCTCGCCGTCGTAGCGCGCCAGCAGGTCGCGAATGGTGCGGAAATTACCGAGCGACTTCGACATCTTCTCCTCGCCGACCTGCACAAACCCGTTGTGCAGCCAGTAGCGCGCGAAGCCCGGTCCATGGGCCCCCTCGCTCTGGGCGATTTCGTTCTCGTGATGAGGGAACTTGAGATCCATACCGCCACCATGGATATCGAATTCCGGGCCGAGGCAGCAAGTCGACATTGCACTGCACTCGATATGCCAGCCGGGTCGTCCCGGCCCCCATGGCGATTCCCAGCTCGGCTCACCGGGCTTGGCCTTTTTCCACAGCACGAAATCCAGCGCATCGCGTTTGGCTTCGTCCGCGGCAATGCGCGCGCCGACGCGCAGCTCGTCGAGACGTTTGCCCGACAACTTGCCGTAGTCGGCAAAGCGTTGCACCGCAAAATAGACATCACCATTGCCACCGACGTAGGCCAGATCCTTTGCGACCAGCTGTTCAACCATCGCCACGATGTCGGTGATGTGGGCGGTGGCGCGCGGCTCGTCATCGGCCGGCAACAGGCCCAGTGCGGCGCAGTCTTCGTGGAAACGGGCGATGAATCGCTCGGTCAACGAACTGATGGGTTCGTTATTCTCCGCAGCCCGGCGGATGATCTTGTCATCGATGTCGGTGATGTTGCGGACGTAACGCACCTTGAGGCCCTGCGCGCGCAGCTGGCGTACGACCGTATCGAAGACCAGCAGAAACCGCGCATGACCGAGATGACAGTCGTCATAGACGGTCACGCCGCAGACATACAACCCCACCTCGCCAGGCACCCGCGGCTCCAGTGGTTCCTTGCGTCCGCTGAGGCTGTTATAGAGGGTTTGCTGCATGGGGATCGGCCGGCCGGAAAAGCCGGCAAGTCTACCCAATCAATTGCAGGAACATCACCAGCACGGCCGCGGCGAGCGCCCCGGCCAGAATGTCATCAAGCATGATCCCGACACCGCCATGAACTCGCCGATCCACGACGCGGATCGGCCAGGGCTTGGCAATGTCGAACAGGCGAAACAACACAAAGGCCAGACCGAGACCCGATAGCAGGTTCGTCGGCGGCGGCAGGAACAGCAGTGGGCTGCAGGCCAGCATCTGGCCGGCGATTTCGTCCCAGACGATACCGCCATGGTCGTGCTCACCCAGCTGCCGCGCGGCCATGCCACAGATAGGGATGCCCAGCACCGTGATTACCAGGGTCACCAAGGCAAAAATCAGCGGGTCATGAATCAGTACCGCGGCCAGAGGCAAGGCCAGCAACGACCCCCAGGTCCCGGGCCCGTGTGGCGCCAGACCCGCGCCAAAACCGAAGGCCAGAAATAGAGTCGGGCTCCGCAGCACCTGCCGCAGCGAAGGATTGAGCGCACTCATGGGAAATGATTCCAGCCGGTCGTCGCGAGAGCGTCCACTCTACCCCGACCACGATCCAGTCGCAGGCCGGGCCGCGCATCCACCTGACCGATGCAGTACCACGGGATGTCCGGCGCGAGCGCGCGGGGGCTTAGCTCTGCCGGCAAGCTGAGCAGCAACTCGTAATCGTCGCCGCCATGCAGCAAGACCTGCGGCTCCAGGGCCGCACGATCATGTCGCCCGGCCAGCGCCGCGGTCAGCGGCTCACTGCGTGGCAGGTCCGCCCAGATCACGGTCGCTCCGACCTGGCTGGCATCGAGGATATGGCACAGATCGGCCGCGAGACCATCGGACAGATCAATGGCAGCATGGGCGTGGTCGCGCAGGGCGAGGCCGGCGGCCACTCGGGGCTGCGGTCGGCGCAGGTCCGCCAGCAGCGCGTCCGGCGCCGCGTCATTCAGGGCCAAAGCCAGCGCGGCGTTGCCCAACGGCCCCGTGACCCAGAGCTGGTCACCGACGCGAGCGCCAGCGCGGCGCAGCGCCTGGCCCGTCGGCACGTCACCAAAGGCGGTAATGGTGATGGTCAGCGGTCCGCGGGTGGTATCGCCACCCACCAGGTCGACGTTAGCCGCGGTGGCCATTTCCCTCAGGCCCTGGCGAAATTCGCTGAGCCATTCATCGTCCACCGTCGGCAACGTCAGCGCCAGGGTAAACCCCCGCGGCGTGGCGCCCATCGCGGCCAGATCAGAGAGATTCACCGCCAGCGACTTCCAGCCGACATCGGCCGGGCTGAGTCGAGAATCGAAATGCCGCCCCTCGACCAGCGTATCGGTGCAGATGACCCAGTCATGGCCGGGGGTGGCACGCAGGATGGCCGCATCATCCCCCACACCGAGCAGGGTTCCGGACCCGCGCGATGACCAGTGGAAGTGGCGTTGGATCAGGCCGAATTCATCCAGCGGCATATTCCAGGGAACGCAGCCGCCGGGCCAGTTTGTCGAGTACGCCGTTCACGTAGCGATGACCATCGGTGGCGCCGAAGGTTTTGGCCAGCTCCACCGCTTCGTTGATAACCACACCGGCCGGCAGCGTCGGTTCATGCATCAGCTCGTATGTGCCGACCAGCAGCACGGCATGCTCCATGGCGTCGAGCAGGCTGAGATCGCGATCAATGGCCTGCATCAGTTCGCCATCGAGTGCCTCCCGCTGCTCGGCCACCCCATGAATGAGCGACTGCAGATAACTTCGATCTGCTGCGCGCAGGTGATCACTTGCCAGCGCGGCCAGGACCAGTTCCTGTGGCGGACGCGGGTTCAGCAGAGCAGAGTAGGTTTGCTGAACCGCACCATAGCGTGCCCCCCGGCGGCCTTTGGTGCCACCGGGCCGGGGGCCGCCGGCATGTCGTGAACGAACGGGCTCGGCATCGTCCGGCGCTGCCGGCGGCTGCGGCCCGGGACCCGGCTCACTCATCGTCAGATTGCAAATCGGCGATCAACTCGATCATGTCGAGCACCGCGTTGGTGGCTTCCCGGCCTTTGTTTTCAGCATTGGGCCCGGCCCGCTCCAGCGCCTGCTCGAGGGTGTAGGTCGCCAGCACCCCAAAACCGATCGGGGTGCCGCTGTCCCGGCTGATCTGGGCAATACCGCGGGCGCATTCACCCGCAACGTACTCGAAATGGGCGGTATCACCCTTGATGACGGCACCGAGAGCAATGATGCCGTCATAGCCCTCCTCCACCAGGTGCGCGAGCAGCGTGGGAATTTCAAAGGCACCCGGCACCACGAAGTGGTCGATGTTTTCCTCGTCTACGCCACGCTTGCGACAACTGGCAAAGGCCGCCTCCACCAGCGAATCGACAATCGTCGGGTTCCACTGGGTACTGACAATGGCCAGCTGGGTGGCGCTATGGAAATCGTCTGTAACGGTGACTGTGCTCATGGCTGGCCCTCAATGCGATCGTGAACGTATTCCGTAACTTCCAGGCCGAAGCCGGACAAGGCATGCATGCGCTTCGGCGCCGACAGGACACGCATGCGCCGAACTCCGAGGTCCGCCAGGATCTGCGCCCCAATGCCATAGGTACGCAGGTCCTGGTCATCATCGCCGACAACCGTGGGGTCACCGACCAGAATCGACTGCCCGTCATTGCGCTTGAGGTTGAAAACCGTCTGCACCAGTGACTGGGGTGTCTCCCACTTGCGCAGAACCACCAGCACGCCCGAGCCGCTGTCCGCAATGGTTTGCAGCGCGTCACGCACGGGCCAGCCAAAGTCCGGGTGTTGAACCCCGAGCACGTCGGCCAACGTATTGCGCAGATGCACCCGCACCAGTGGCGGCTCGGCCGGATCGATCACGCCCTTGACCAGCGCCATGTGCACGGTTTTCTCGACACTATCCTCGTAGAGATACAGATCGAAGGGACCGCAGGCCGTATCTACGCGGGTCTGGGCCACGCGCTCGATGGTGTGCTCATTGGCCAGGCGATAGCGAATCAGATCGGCGATGGTGCCAAGCTTCAGGCCGTGCTCACGCGCAAAGACTTCGAGGTCCGGGCGTCGTGCCATCGTGCCATCTTCGTTGAGAATCTCGACGATGACGGCGGCGGCCTCCTCGCCTCCGGCGAGCCGCGCCAGGTCACACCCGGCTTCGGTATGACCAGCACGGGTCAGCACCCCACCCGGCTCGGCCATCAGCGGAAAGATATGCCCTGGCTGGACGACATCCTCCGGGCGCGCTCCCGGCCGAACGGCAGCCGCGATCGTGCAGGCGCGGTCATGGGCGGAAATCCCCGTAGTCACCCCCTCGGCCGCCTCAATCGATACCGTGAACTTGGTGCCATGCTGATCGCCGTTGTCGTTGACCATCAGCGGCAGGCGCAACTGGCGGCAGCGATCACGGGTCAGGGTCAGGCAAATCAGACCACGGCCAAAACGGGCCATGAAGTTGATGTCCTCGGGCCGCACCTTTTCGGCCATCATGATCAGATCGCCTTCGTTCTCGCGATCTTCGTCATCCATGATGATGACCATCTTTCCTGCGCGCAGGTCCGCGATGATTTCTTCGGTGCTATTCACGCGCCTCGCGCCTCCAGCAGACGTGCCAAGTAGCGCGCCAGCAAATCCACTTCCAGGTTGATCCGCGTCCCGGGCTGCCACTGGGCAATATTGGTGTGCTCGGCGGTGTGCGGAATGATATTGATCCCGAAACGGCGTCCACTCACCGCGTTGACAGTCAGGCTGATGCCATCCAGGCACACCGAACCTTTCGGCGCTATGTACGGCGCCAGGGCCTCGGGCGCCTCAATTTCAATGCGCAGACTGCGGGCGTCCGGGCTGACACTCACAACCGTCGCGAGTCCGTCCACATGACCGGACACCAGATGTCCACCCAGCCGGTCGCTGGCCTTCAAGGCTCGCTCCAGATTGACGGCAGAGCCAACCTCCAGCTGACCGAGTGAGGTCTTGTCCAGGCTCTCGCGCGACACATCGACCCAGAAGCTCGCGCCGTCCCAGCGCCGGGCCGTCATGCACGCGCCATTAATGGCGATGCTCTCCCCCTCAACGCCGGGATCATCGGCCGCAATCCAGCCATCGGCGGCGATCTGCAGGCTCAGATCGCCGGCCTGCGCTGCCGTGGCTTGCACGCGCCCGAGAGCGCTGATGATTCCCGTAAACATGAGACGAATGCCGCCTTAGGCGTTGCGGATGAGAGGGCGCGCCATGATACGGCAGTCGGCTCCAAAGTATCGGCGCTCAATAACATCGAGACACAGGCGCGAATCCAGCGCCTCGGGCTCGGGCAGGTCCAGCAAGTTCCGGCCGCTGCCGAGCAAGCTGGCGTTCTGGTACAGAATCAGTTCGTCGACCAGGCCCGCGTCGAGCCAGGCCGCCGACAACGTCGGCCCCGCCTCCAACAGCACCTCATTGCAATCCAGCCGGGCCAGTTGATCCAGTACGGCCAGGGGGGACCAGCGCTCGCCGTGCAACCAGAGCGTTTCGGCGGCGTCATCAAAAATCTGCCAGCGCTTCTCGGCAAGCTGCGAGCGGCGATCAACAACCACACGCAGCGGCTGACGCGGAATCTCGCGCAGGTAACGCACGGTCATTTGCGGATCATCGGCCAGCACGGTGCCGGATCCGGTCACGATGGCGCATGATCGCGCCCGCCAGACATGACCATCCCGTCGCGCGGCGGGGCCGGTGATCCACTGGCTGCGTCCATCGGTCAGCGCGGTGCGGCCATCCTGGGTAGAAGCCATCTTCAGCCGTACCCACGGGCGTCCGCCGCGCATGCGCCGATGAAAGCCCGGATTGATCTGTTGTGCGGAGGCCGTCATGACACCGACCTGTGTT
>JBDNBC010000080.1:0-10851 GCA_039768115.1 Oceanococcaceae bacterium | reverse complement strand
GCGCGACCCTGCGGGGTTTGCGTTGCGTGAGATGGGCGAGAGCCTGCTTCACGATCACATCCGCAGGCGGCCGCTTGACCCCGCAAAGGTCAACCGGATGCATGCCCTGCTGGCCGAGGTTGAGGACATCGATGCCCTGGACCAGGCGCATCGGCCGGTGCTCTGGTACGCCGCGGCGATCGGTGATCTCAGCTTGATCGATGCCATCACTGACCGGGGCGCGACGCTTGATGACCCCGACATGTTTGACGTGCCGCCCTTGTACGAGGCGGTTCGCCGAGGACACACGAATGCGGTGGCGCGGCTGGTCGAGGCTGGCGCCGATCCCGATGCTGTCGGGCGCGGCAATGTGCCGGCTCTGGTCGTGGCAAGCGAAAGCGGCAATCTCGCCATGGTCGTGGTCCTGATTGACGGGGGTGCTGCGGTCAATCAAGAGCCCGTGGGAGGTGCCGCCCTGGCAGCTGTACTGCGCTCGGGCCATGTCGCGGTGGTCGAACGCCTTCTCGCGGCGGGGGCCCCACTGACTCCGGTGCTGGGGATGCACCCGGCGGCATGGGCCTACCGTCAGGATGATCCGGCGTTGTTCCGCTTTCTCGCCACCCATACCGACGCGCTCAGCACACATGTCGGCCCGCATGACCCGCCGGCATTCGCCGCTGTGGCCAACTGCGCGCTGGAGCCGTTTTTCGATTTCGTTGAATGGGGGACTAACCCCAACGCACGCAACACGCGCGGTGAGTCGCTCGCCGTGTACCTGCTGACGTATCGGTTCCAGCGGTGTCCGCAGATCGAGGCTCAACGTCCGGACGTGATCTCTCTGTTTATTGAGAAGGGTCTCGATCTGGAAGCCACGGACGCGCACGGGCGGCCCCTGGTTCTGATTGCGCTTCACTACGACCGGGTCGAATCCGCCCGCCGGCTGATTGCTGCAGGCGCACCACTTGATGGGTGGTATGGCCAAAAGGACATCCTCATTCTGGCCGCGGGCCGTGGTGCGAATGACCTGATTGACGTGGCGCTGGATCGCGGCATGGACATTAACGTCAGGTCGGAAGGGCTGAACACCGATACCCCGCTCTACGAAGCCGCACGCGAAGGTCGGCTCGATACCGTGAAGCACCTGCTTTCACGGGGGGCCGAAATGCCCGACACCGCCATCGGACTACGCCGAATGTACGGGGCTGCCGGCAAGTACCCACCGCTGTTTGGCTACCTGCTGGACCGGTATATCGCACAGGGCCGCACGACGGAACATGATCAGATGCTCAGGCGCGGTGCTCGCGACAGCAAGAATCAACAGTCGCTCGCCATGCTTGACGAGCTCGATATTCCCTAGCGGCCCGGCGCGCGTTTGGCTTCAGTAGCCGGCCGCCTGGCCGTCCTTGCGCGATTCGCTGGCCCCGAAGTACACCCCGCCCTGGCGCATGATCGCCTGGTAGCCGCCATAGCTGTGCAGGTTCCAGGTCACCGTGTGGCCGTACTGCTGCAGGGTGCGAATGGTCTCGCGCGGGAAGCCAGATTCCAGCGCCAACACGCCGCCATCGGTCATCACCGAGCCGGTGGGTTCGCTGGACCCGGTGTGATAGATGCGCGGGGCATCGCCGGCTTCCTGCAGGTTCATGCCGAAATCAATCAGGTTCATGACGATCTGCACATGGCCCTGGGGCTGCATGTCGCCGCCCATCACGCCAAAACTGACCCAGGGCTTGCCGTCCTTGGTGATGAAGGCCGGGATGATGGTCTGGAAGGGCCGCTTGCCGGGGGCGTAGACATTGGCGTGGCCCTCTTCGAGCGTGAACAGTTCGCCGCGATCCTGAAAGATGAAACCCAGCCCCGGCGGGGTCATGCCACTGCCCATGCCGCGGTAATTGGACTGGATCAGCGAGACCATCATCCCCTGCCGGTCGGCGGTAGTCAGGTAGATGGTGTCGCCCTGACGCAGCGCCACATTCCCGGCGTCCACGCGTTTCGCGGCGCGCTCAGGATCGATCAATGGGCGGCGTTCGTCGGCGTAATCTTTGGAGAGCAGTCGCTGCAGCGGCGGCGGGCTGAAATCGGGATCGGCGTAGTAGCGGGCCCGATCTTCGTAAGCCAGTTTCTTGGCTTCGGTGAACAGGTGCACATGGCGCGCGGTGCCGAAGTCGGCGGGTGCGAAGTCGTAGGCTTCGAGCAGACGCAGCATCTGCAGCGCGGCGATGCCCTGAGTGTTCGGTGGCAGCTCCCAGACCTCGTAGCCGCGATAGGGCACCGAGACGGGCGTCACCCATTCGCTGCGGTGATCGCGAAAATCCGCCAGCGCGTGCGCGCCGCCTTGCGCCTGCAGATAATCCACCATCACCTGGGTCATGGGGCCGTCGTAGAACGCATCCCGGCCGCCTTTGGCGATCTGCTCCAAGGTGCGGGCCAGGTGCGGATTGCGCCACATGTCGCCCTTGGCCGGCGCGCGACCATCGACCGTGAACTGCTCCGTGAAACCGGGGTAGGGCGACAGCAACGGCACCGAGCGCGCCCAGTAATGCGCGATCAACTCCGCCACCGGGTGTCCATCCCGGGCGTAGCGAATGGTCGGCGCCAGGATGTCACGCATCGGCAGTGTGCCGAAGCGCTCGTGAAGGGCAAACCAGGCATCCACCGTGCCGGGGATGCTTACCGGCAGCGGCCCGCGCGGCGGAATGGCGTCCAGGCCCTGCTCGGCCAGTGTGGCGTGCAGGGCCTCCAGGCTGAGCCCGCGCGGCGAACGGCCGCTGCCGTTCAGTCCATGCAGCTTGCGGGTGTCGGGATCCCAGACGATGGCATACAGATCACCGCCAATGCCGTTGCCCGTGGGCTCCATCAGCCCCAGCGCGGCATTCGCGGCGATGGCCGCATCCACGGCTGTGCCGCCGGCCTTGAGGATGTCCAGCGCGACCTGGGTGGCCAGTGGCTGGCTGGTTGCCGCCATGCCCTGCGGGGCGATGACTTCGGCGCGGGTCACGAATGGCGCGCCGACCACGCGATCAACGGCCTGCGCCGCCAGTGGCAAAGCCGTCAGCCACAGGATGAGCTGGAGGGGGTGCATGATCCGCATATCCGCGTTGTCAGGGCGTGGTCATGCCGGCGATTTTTTGCTGAGCTCCGGGAATTCCCTTCTGCGCAGCACGATTGAGCCAGTACAGTGCCTGCTCGCGATCCTGGCTGACGCCCACGCCATCCGCATACAACTCGCCGATACGGTACTGCGCATCGGCGTCGCCGTTGCGGGCGGCTTTCATAAACCATGAAGCGGCCATCTCCGCGTCACGATCGACGCCCAGGCCCCGCTCGTACATGATTCCCAGGTTGTACTGCGCGAGCGCAAACCCTTGCTCCGCCGCGTAGCTGTACCACTGAACCGCCTTGAAGTCGTTGTGCGGCAAGCCGACACCACGCTGGTACAGCGAGCCCAGATTGAACTGTGCGGCGGCATTGCCCTGCATGGCGGCCCGGCGGTAATAGTCCGCCGCGGCGTCGAGGTCGCGTTCGACGCCTTGGCCGTTTTCGAGCATGAGGCCGAGATTGGCTTGCGCCATGGCTTTGCCCTGGTCGGCGGCTTTGCGATACCAGATGACGGCTTCACGGTCATCGCGGCCGACACCCCGCCCGGTGGCATAGCACACGCCCACCGTGAATTGAGCGATGTCATAGCCTTGCGCTGCCGCCATCCGATACCAGCGGAACGCTTCGGTATCGTCAGCGGCAACACCGCGGCCTCGGGTGTAGAGGGTTCCCAAATTGTATTGGGCCCGCGCGTCGCCCTGGTCAGCCAGAGCCTGCCACTCCCGGTACGCGACGTCGTAGTCGCCGAGCGCGTAAGCATTCAGCCCCGCCTGCAGATCTGCGGCCCCCAAAGGGGATGCCGCCAGAATGATCACCAGCAACAGCGCTGTTCGCCGCATCATGATTTCGGGTGGGAACGAATTTTTCAGTCTATTGGAAGCGCAGCCCCAGCTCCACCGCGATACTGCGGGGCGGGAACGTTCCTACCGAATGCGCACCAATCAGAGCGATGTCGGCCGCCTCACGGCGCACGATTTTGTCTGACAGGTTGCGCCCAATCACCCGCAGTGTCACTCGCTCGTCAGGGCTGGAAACCGATGCGAACGCGTTGTAACGCAAGAAACCGGGCTGGCTGTCGATGGGATCAAGGTCGATGTTGAGAAACTGCCGGCTGGCCCCTTCCGCAACGGCGCCCAATGCCAGGGGCCAGCCGAGGTAGGGCAGGAACGAAAGCACGCCGGCCCGGATACTTCCGGAAAATTTCGGCGCCCGCTGCAGAACGCGGCCGCTCAAGTCCTGACTGTCGGCGTCATCATCGGCCCGCGCCGGGGCGTTGCGGTACTCGTCGTATCTGGCGTCGAGGTAGCCAAGGTCAGCGCCAACCTGGAACCAGGGCCATGGAGCCCACTGCGCCGTCACTTCGATGCCCTGGGTGTAGGCCCTGGCGGCGTTGCCGACGAAAAACTCGGTGCCGTCCAGCGCGGCCACCTGAAGATTGTCAAAGTCGGTTCGGAACAGGCCCACGTCGGCGCGAAATGCAGAGCCGGAGCGCCAGCGCAGACCCGCTTCCACGGTCAAGGATTCTTCGCCGTCAAATTCTGCGCGTTCGGGCGTGGCCGCCAGGTTGTTGAAGCCACCGGATTTGAAACCCTGAGCCACCGTAACGTAGGACGTCAGGGTGGGCTGCCAGGTCGTAACCCATGACAGACGGGGCGAGAAATCAGTCTCCTCACGTTGGCTCAGAAGTTGATATTCCTCCTCACCCAGGGCGGCGCCCAAAAGAGGGCCGGAGACGCCATCGAAGGTAATCCCCTGGTTGGCGTCTTTGGTTTCGCGTGTGTAGCGGCCATCAAACCGAATGCGATGGCGATCGGTCAGGTCCCAGTACAGGGATCCAAAGACGGCCAGCGTGCGCTGATCCTGCACCAGACGATGCTGACTACTGCCACGGCCGAGCCGGATCAGGTCGGGCAGCGGCAACGCGCCCAAGGGCTGCAGAACCGGCTCCAGGACGGAGATCAGGTTCAGGAGGCTGTCGCCCACGGGCACACCCGCCAGGTTGTTCGCGAGCGGGGCCGCAACGGCGGCGACACCCTGGTCGAACAGGGTGATATCGACGTCCAGATCCAGC
Source organism: Oceanococcaceae bacterium (assembly GCA_039768115.1). Taxonomy (GTDB): domain Bacteria; phylum Pseudomonadota; class Gammaproteobacteria; order Nevskiales; family Oceanococcaceae; genus MS8. The sequence continues at coordinate 5,705 of JBDNBC010000080.1, read as the reverse complement.
TCGGAATCAAAGTAAAACGCACCCAGCCCGAATCCTCCCCAGGGGACATCCGTATCAAAACGCAACTCGCCACTGTGTTGGCGGTAGCGCTCCACGGAAGGCAGGGTGAGCAGCGGAACGGGGCTGATGTCCAGGTCCAGGTCGGCGATCACATCCTGGCGTGAGGAGCCTCCGGCAAATCGTAGACGACCGAATTCAGCACGCCAGTCCGCATTGAATAGCAGGTCATCGCCTTCAATCAGGGCGCCCGACGGATCGTGATCGGTATGGGTGCGCCGATCAGTAATGTCGGTTCGGGTCTGCTCATCAAACAACTGGAACAGGTTCAGGACCGTGTCGCTGGCCTGACTGAGCTCAAAGCTGTCGCCAACCTGACGAATCCGCGCGGACTGCGCCGTGAGGGTGTAGCTCTGGTTGCCGGTCGGCTCCCAGCGCAGTTTGGCCCGTCCGCCCCGACCGGGACGCGCGAGATCCTCACGCTGCTGGGTGGTGTTGAACAGATAGCCGTCTTCGTCGGTCTCGCTGTAGGCGATGCGTCCGGAGAGGGTGTCGGTGAGGGCGCCGGACAGCGCGCCGCGACCGCGAAGCTGCTCATCCGAGCCGGTCAGCACGTCCAGATAGCCCTCGGTTCGGCGGGTCGGGGGTGCGGTGACCACATTGACCGCTCCCGCCACCGTGTTCTTGCCGAGAATGGCTCCCTGCGGGCCCCGCAGCAGCTCGACTTGGTCGAGGTCGAGAAAGTCGAACAGGGCGACCTGCGGCCGACCCAGAAAGACGCCATCCACGAAGAATCCGACGGACTGCTCGGCACTGCGCACACTGCCCGTGCCGAGGCCCCGCACGAACAGAAAGGTGTTGGTGGGTGTCAACGCCAGTTGGGCATTGGGCAGGCGGTCCGAGAGGGATTCAACATCGGTGATGTTGGTCAGGCGCAAATCCGCTTCCGACGTGACATTCACCGAGATGGGCACCTCATTTGTGCTGTCGTCGCTCGGGGTTGCGGTCACCACGACCGCATCGAGCGCCGTCGGCGCTTGCGGGCCGGGCCCGAGATCCGGCGGCGGTTCGGTCGGCAGCGGGATGGTATCGATGTCGTTATCGCGGGGGCTGGCAGAGGGCGGTTGTGCGTGGCCGGAGTTGATACAGACGATCAGCGCCAGACCCATGAGGGCGCGCCCTCGGTACCAATTCACCATGTCACCTCCAGTTGACGTCACCGCGGGTTCGCTCGGGGCCATGTCGACCGCCCCCAGAGCGCGGCCAGCCCCAGCCCACGGACAAGATGAGGCAAACCCCAGGCGGCGGCATAAACCAGCATCATGGGATCGGCGGGTGCCAGCGTGGCCAGGAGTAGTACTGCCAGGCCCGTGTTTTGGATTCCGACTTCGATAATGACGGTGCGCCGATCCTGCTGGGCCAGCCCGCAGAGAGAGGCCAGAGCGGCACCGAGCAGCAGAGCGCCGGTGTTGTGACCGACGATCAGCAGCGCCAGCAGGGTCCCGTACTCGCTGACCACGTCCCGATTCAGCGCCAGCGCCGCCAGGATGATCAAGGTCAGGATCAGGATGGACAGCTTGCGCAGAACCGGCTGGGCGCGATCTGCAAACGCGGCGGCATGGCGTCGCGTCCACATCGCCAGTCCGACCGGCACCGCGAGCACGGCAAATACGATCCCCAGCAGGTACATCGGGTCCAGAGTCAGCGTCTCGGTGAGTGCCCGCGTGGACGGATTGAGCGTGGTGTAGAGCCAGAAGTTGAACGGCGTCAGCACCAGCGCCAGGACGGTGGAGGCGGCGGTCAGACTGACGGACAGCGCGACATTGGCGCGGGCCAGCCCGGTCAATACATTCGAGAAATTGCCGCCGGGGCAACAGGCCACCAGAATCATCGCCAGGGCCAGCGGCGCTGGGACGGCGAGCGCCCAGGCGGCAGCAGTGGTCGCCGCCGGCAGGGCCACGTACTGACCGAGCAGGCCCACCAGCGGCGCGCGCGGGTGCAGCAGCAAGCGCTGGAAATCGCTGACGCGCAGATTGAGTGCAGCGCCGTAGGTCATCACGGCAATCAGCAGATGCAGGGCCAGCAGGCCTGCGGGATCGGGAGCAGTTTCCAAGACGGGCGTCGCGCAGTGACCAGCACGCCATTATGCAGTCCCATCAGAAACTGCCTACGCTTCACCTCCACCTTCAGCCCGCGCCTGTATGGAACTGCAAAGATTGTTCGTCGCCGCCTGCCCGAATGGCTTCTTTCTCGACCCGTCTGCGCCGCAGGCACTGCAGTCGTTCCTGCAGCAGCAAGGATGGCTGACGCCGGCGCAGCGCATCGCCTCTGTGGACAAGGCCGGTGAGGGCAACATGAATCTGGTGCTGCGGGTCACCTTGGACGATGGTCTGACCCGCATCATCAAGCAGGCCCGACCCTGGGTGGAGAAGTTTCCGCAGGTCGCGGCCCCGGTCGAGCGGGCCGAGGTCGAGGCCGAGTTCTACCGGCGTACGGCGGGGTCTGAATCCATTGCCCGCCACTCGCCGCGACTGCTGGCGATGGATTCCGAGTCCAAGTTGCAATGGCTGGAAGATCTGGGCGCGGGTGCGGATCTGAGCGCGCTCTATGCCGGTCAGCAAACGCTGGCGGCCGAGACCCTGCAGTCCTTGCTCGATTATCTGTCTGCCCTGCATCGCGATTTTCGCCGTGCGGATTGTGACTTCCACATCGAGAATCGGGCGATGCGCGCGCTCAACGGTGAGCACATCTTTCGCTTTCCCTTTGCCGCAGACAATGGCCTGGATCTGGACGGGGTCACGCCGGGCCTGGCCGAGGTCGCCGCGAGTGTGCGCAGCGATGCCGCATTGCAGGACGCGATCCGTGCGCTGGAAGCGCGCTATCACGCCGATGGTGACACGCTGGTGCACGGCGATTTCTTCCCCGGCAGCGTGCTGCACACCGCGCGCGGCCTGTTCGTCATTGATCCGGAGTTTTGCTTTTTCGGCGATGCCGAATGGGATGTGGGCGTGTGGCTGGCGCATATGCACCTGGCGCAACAGCCCTGCAGCGTCACCGCCGCGGTGTTTGCGGGCTATGCCGCAGGGCCGGATTTCATGCGCTCGCGGGCGCTGGCGTATGCCGGCATTGAAATTCTGCGCCGGATTCTGGGCCTGGCGCAGTTGCCGCTGGTCATGGATCTGGCCAGCAAACAGGCGCTGGTCGGCCTGGCCCGGCAGTGGTTACTCGGGCTGGAATAAGGCGTAGTTGCGGATCTTCAGCGTCCAGTCATAGTCGCGGTAGCGCAGCGCGGGCTTGACCCCCGCCGGCAGCACCCCGTGCTTGCGCAGAATCTCGCGCTTGTCCTGGCGACTGCCGAAATCCGCCGAAAACCAGCGCAGCAGCGCCGGCACCGCGACCTCGTCGTTTTCGGCGCTGTAGTGCGCCTCCTGCTGCAGGTAGTAGCGCGAAATCGCATCCAGTTGGGCGTCGACCGTTTCCGCGCGGTAGGCCAGGACCGGCGGGCAGCTCAGCGCGCCGCAGTTGAGAGCGAAGTGAATCCGGTAGTCCACCTGATCCACGGCAAACTGGCGGACCATCGCGCGGCGGAAAAACAGCAGGCGGATGTGCCCCAGCGTGTAGATCGTTGCACCCCGACGCAGGATGCCGTGCTCGATCTGCTCCAGGCTCAGCACGGCGCCCGCGATGGGCACTTGTTCCCGACTGAAGTAATCCGGGCGGCTCTCCAGGTACAACGTGGGATCGGTTTGCAGAAAATACTGCGTATATCCGTTGTAAATGTTCAGCCAGAACGCCAGTTGCTGCGGCTGCGCGGGGAGCGCCTGCTCCAGCGCGGCGGCTTCGAGGTTGCGGAACAACTCGAGATGGGCGTCGACCGGCAGTCCGTGAATCACCCGATCCACAAAGTTGGCCGAGAGGCTGACGGGGTCCAGCGTGGCCAGCGTGTCCTGGTCCACGACGACCGCGCGCGGGAGTGGATCGGGCTGCGTGACCACCCCGGCGACAGCGCTCTGGCTCCAGGCCAGTGCCAGGGCGAAGAGGAGTGGTTTCATGCATTGTCTCCAAGGAGATGGGCCATCAGGATGTCCTTGAATTGCGGGTCCAGTTGGTAGGCGAAATCTACGCGGCGTATCGCGGGTAAAGCGTACGACACTTCCAGATAGTCCTTTTCTGCGTCTTTCTTCCAGCGCGGCGCATCGTTGGCACGGCGGGAGATCGCCACCGGAATATCCCGATGGCATTGAAACAGTTCGGGGCAGAGCAGATAGCCCATCGTGCACGCATCAAAAGGAATAAAGCCCGGAAGGCGCAGGCCGAGCCGCCAGACCCAGCGCCACCACTCCAAGCGCCGTGCGACCCAGCGGTCCCCTTTGCGGCCGCGATGGCGGATACGGCCGATATCTGGCCCGTTCAGACGAATGCTCGCGGAGGCTTCAAACCCCACCAGGGTCAGCGGGATAGCGGTTGCCAGCAGGAGGCGTGTGGATTCGGTGTCGTTGTCGAAATTGGCGTCTGGCAGCGGGATGCGTCGACCTCCCGGGGCAGTGAACGTCACCCCTTGCTGCCGACCCGCGCAAAACACGATTTCGTCGATACGCTCCAGCACATCCGGGTGAAACAGGATCAGATTGGCCAGATTGGTGGCCGACCCGATCGCGACAATCGTGAGTCGCTCCCGGCGCAGCGCAGCGGCCAGTTGATCCACCGCCTCGCTGCGCGTGCCATGTCCGGCAAAGATATCGTCCGCACCGCGATAGACCGGCACCGGATAGCGGGCGTAATGGGCCAGCAGGCGTTGCGTGACCGCCAGCCCATTATCGACACCGCGCATCAGGCTGATGCCGCGCAGCACAACACGCGGGCTGGCCAGCGCCAGCATCAATGCCAGACCATCATCCACATCTTCGGCAAAGCGGTTGAAGATGATGTCGGTATCGAGCCAAATGGCACGGGGGGGCGTGTTCAACTGTGGTGCGTAGACGATTGTGATGGCGTGATGGTGGCACAAGCTCCCCGGCAGCTCGTGCCTGATCCGGGGCGAGAACGTGGTGGGACCAGCAGGTGAAAGCGACGGGGCAGTTTGATTGCCCTCGTGGCGAGGCGCTGCGCTAGTCTGACGCTACGATCGCCCCTTTCCCGGGCCCGGCCTGTCATTCGCTACGCTTTCCGCGAGCTGCCATCCACCATGCCGGCCGGCACTGCGGGTAGCGCGCCCGCGCGGCATAAAGGCTCGTGGCTGGCCGCCCCGTTTTCAGGACGCGCTCGATTAAGAGGTCGGGGCGGTAGCGGCTTCGCTCTAGTTTTGGCGGTGGTGCTTGCGTCGCCCGGGCGGACATCCGCGGGTCTCCAACGGCAAGGCCTGGTGCTTTTCATTGCCGGACAATCCTCCCAGCGCGCCATTCGCGTTTTCGGAGCTTGCGCGAGTACTACTGTTAAGGATCCCCGTAAGCATCGGATTCCAAAGGGCCTTTAGAAGCAGAGTCTGGTACTCACCATTAACGATCTGGCCAAGCGTCTGCTCGATAACGGTTTTGACGCCCCGACGACTTACTCCCCATGCCAGAACTTGCCAGCCTCCGCTGCACGGACTACGGTGTGTTATCTAAGGGAGATCTGAGGGAGAAAAATCATGGTCTTGGCGCCTCGCGTTGCGTGCTACTTACTGGCTGGCAGCGCGCTGCTGTTGTGCGCCTGTCAATCGGGTGGTG
>JBDNBC010000079.1:0-10706 GCA_039768115.1 Oceanococcaceae bacterium | reverse complement strand
GGACCTGATTCGCCGGCCGTCAGTCACCCCCGACGATGCCGGCTGTATCGACCTGCTCGGCGGTCGCCTCCAGCGCTGCGGATTTGCGCTGGAGCGCATGGACCATGAAGGTGTCAGCAATCTGTGGGCGGTGCGTGAGCCGACGACACCAACCAGCCGCGCCGCCACGCCGCTGATCGTCTTCGCGGGCCACACCGACGTCGTGCCGCCCGGCCCGCGCGAGAAATGGACGTCCGATCCCTTTACCCCGACTGAGCGGGATGGCCTGCTCTACGGGCGCGGAGCCGCGGACATGAAGTCCGGCATTGCGGCCATGGTCGTCGCGGTGGAGGCTCTGCTCGCCGCCCGCCCCGATTACCCCGCGCGCTTGGCATTCCTGCTGACCAGCGATGAAGAAGGACCGTGTCGTCACGGCACGCGGCATGTCGCCGCCATCCTGCAGCAGCGCGGCATTCAGCCCAGCTATGTGATTGTCGGCGAAGCCACGGCGGTCGATGCGGTCGGCGATCGTTTCATTATCGGCCGGCGCGGGTCTCTGGGCTGTGCACTGACGGTGCAGGGCGTGCAGGGCCATGTCGCCTACCCGGAACGGGCGGACAATCCCATTCATCGCGTGCTGCCGGTTTTTGCCGAACTGACCGGTCGTCGTTGGGATGAAGGCACCGACGATTTTCCGCCCACCAGCCTGCAGATCAGCAATATCCATGCGGGCACGGGCGTGACCAATGTCATCCCCGGCACTGCCGAGCTGGTCTTCAATTTCCGCTATTCGCCGGCGGTCACCGCCGATACGCTGCGGGAGGCGGTGACCGCAGCACTCGACACCGCAGGCCTGCGGTATGACGCCCACTGGCAGCACTCGGGCGCACCCTATTTCACCGGCCCGGGACGCCTGCGCGACGTGGTATCCCGCGCGCTGGAAAACCACCGCGGCACGGCACCCGAAGCCTTCACCGGCGGCGGCACCTCCGACGGTCGCTTTCTGGCGCCGCTGGGCTGCGAGGTCATTGAGCTGGGCCCGGTTGCGCGCAGCATCCACAAAGTCGACGAACACGTGCGACTGACGGACCTCGACATACTGAGCACGCTCTATGGACGCATCCTCGCCCGCCTCGTCGACTGAGCCGGCGTCCCGCCGAACGGCGCTACCGGCAGTCGATGCCGCAGCACTGCATGTGCGACCGGCACCCGGCCTGCGTCACCCCTTCACCCAGAGCCTGCTGGCCAGTTTGCGTCTGCGCAAGGGGATCAACGAGCGCCGCTGGCCGCACCTGAACCGTCTTGCGCGCACGCACATCCTCGACGCCGGAGACGGGGTGCAGCTGCAGGCGCTACATACACCGGCCTTGCAGGAGCGGCGCGGCACGGTAGTTCTGCTGCACGGCTGGGAGGGCTGCCACGATTCCATCTATCTGCACAGCCTGGGCTGCCATCTGCACCGGGCCGGCTGGGAAATCGTGCGCCTCAACCTGCGCGATCATGGCGCCACCCATCACCTCAATGCCGAACCCTTTCACTCGGCGCGTATGGATGAGGTATTCGGCGCCCTGAGGGCCATTGCCCGGCTGGTCGACAACGGGATTCAACTCGTCGGGTTTTCGCTGGGTGGCAATTTCACCTTGCGCAGCGCGTTGGGCGCGACCGCGGCCGACATACCCCTGCGGCAGGCCATCGCCATCAATCCGGCGGTCAACCCGCGCGCGACCACGGAAGCGCTGGACGGACAACGCCTCTATTCGCGCTACTTCACCCGCAAGTGGCGGCGCACGCTGGCTGCGCGCCGCGCCGCGTGGCCGCTGGGGCCGGATTACGCCGACCTGCTGGAGCCACGGCAGTTACTTGATGTCACCGAGCGCTTCGCCACCCGCTATCTGGGTTTCTCCAGCGCGGACGACTATTTTTCTCACTACTGGCTGCGGCCGGGGCATTTCCGGGCGCTGGACATCCCCACCACGATCGTCAGCGCGGCGGACGATGCCCTGGTGCCGGTAGCGGACATCGCGGCGCTGCAGGGGCAATCGCCGCAACTGGAGGTCTGCGTGAGCCCCCATGGCGGGCACTGTGGCTATGTACGCGACTGGCGCCTGCAATCCTGGCTTGACCCCTGGGTCGCCGCCCGCCTGAACCGCTTCGCCGATTCAGCCTGAGGCCCACGCCGGCGCCGGATGCACCCAGCGCGGGCGGCTCATCAGGGCGCCGTGTAGCTGTAGCTCGCTTGCAAGCCCAGTGGCAGGCCCAGCGCCCAGTAGCCCAGCAGGAACACCGTCCACGCCGCCAGGAACACCACTGAATACGGCAGCATCATCGCCGTTAAGGTGCCGATGCCGGTGCCCTTCACGTAGCGCTGGCAATAGACCACCACCAGCGGGAAATACGGCATCAGCGGGGTGATGATGTTGGTCGACGAATCACCGATACGATAGGCGGTCTGGGTCAGGTCGGGCGAGATGCCCAGCTGCATCAGCATCGGCACGAAGATCGGCGCAATCAGGGCCCACTTGGCCGAGGCTGAACCGATGAACAGATTCAGAAAGCCGGTCAGCACGATGATGCCCACCACAGTCATCGGCGCCGGCATTTGCGCCGCCTGCAGCGCGGCGGCCCCCTTCAGGGCCAGCAGCACACCCAGATTGGAAGCGGCGAAGGCGGCGATGAACTGGGCGATGAAAAACATGATCACCAGGTAATAGCCCATGGTGCTCATGCTCTTGCTCATGCCCTCGATAATGTCGCGCGCGCTGCGCACGGTGCCGGCCATTACGCCGTAGACCACCCCCGGCAACAGAAACAGCAGAAAGATCAGCGCCACGATCGAAGCCATCAGCGGCGCACCCGCTTCGGTCAGGCTGCCGCCAGGGCCGCGCCAGCTGGATTGTTCCGGCAGCGTCGAGAGCGCCAGTAGCACCATGCCGGCAAGCATCGCGACCACCGCCCCGCCAAGCGCCCGCCGTTCGGTATCCGCCAGCGGTTGCATGCTCGGCAAATCCTCGAGTTCGCCGTCGAGCTGCGTGGCCCGCAGCCGGGGTTCGACGACCCGGTCGGTCAACCACCAGCCCAGGCTGATAATCAATAGCGACGAAATGGCGGTGAAGAAGTAGTTGTTCAGCGGATTCACACTGAGCGCCGGGTCGAGAATCTGCCCGCCGGCCTGCGACAGGCCCGACAGCATGGGGTCCAGTGTTGATGGAACGAAGTTGGCGGAAAAGCCACCCGACACCCCGGCAAAGGCTGCCGCAATCCCGGCCAATGGATGGCGTCCGGCCGCATAGAACAGCACGCCGCCGAGCGGAATGACCAGCACGTAACCGGCATCGACGGCGGTGTGGCTGACGATACCCACGGTGATCAGCATCGGCGTCAGCAGACGCTGCGAGGTCACCGCAAGCAACCCGCGCAGGCCGGCGTTGATGAACCCGGTGTGCTCCGCCACCCCGATTCCCAGTAGCGCCACCAGCACGACTCCAACCGGATGAAACCCGGTAAAGGTCGGCACCATTTGCGATAGAAACCGGGTCATGGCATCACCGCTGAGCTGGTTGTGCACGATCAGCGCCTCGCCCGTGCGCGGGTCGATCACATCGAAGCTCAACCCCGACAGCAGCCACGACGCGATCCAGACGAAGCCCAGCAGGCCCACGAACAGCAGGGCCGGGTCCGGCAGCGCATTCCCGACACGTTCGATGGTCGCCAGCACGCGGTCGACACCACGGCGCGGGCGGTCAGAAGGGGGGGCGGACATCGGCAAACTCCCGTGTTCGTTGTGGAATCCAGCGAGCGCAGTCTACGCAAGCCATGCCCATCATCCACAAAAAAGGCCGCGCGGGTTCAGTACCGGCGCGGCCTGGTTGCATACGCGGACGCCTAGAGCGTGCGCGAAATCAGCTCTTTCATGATTTCGTTGGTGCCACCATAGATGCGGTGCCCGCGGGCATCCTGATAGGCGCGGGCCACCGGATACTCCAGCATGTAGCCGTAGCCGCCGTGCAGTTGCACGCACTCGTCGATGATCTTGCAGCACAGGTCCGAACACCAGTACTTGGCCATCGCCGCATCATCCACGCCGAGCTTGCCTTCGAGCTGGCGTTCCATGCAGCGGTCGATGAAGGTACGCGCGATGGTCAGCTCGGTTTTCATTTCCGCCATTTTGAAGCGACTGTTCTGGAAGGCCGCGACCGGCTTACCAAACACCTTGCGCTGCTTGATGTAATCAAGGGTTTCCTTGAAGGTCTGCTCAGCACCGGCTACTGCCATGATGCCGATCATCAGCCGCTCCCAGGCCAGCTCCTTCATCAGCATGATGAAGCCCTGCCCTTCCGCGCCGAGCAGGTTGCTTTTCGGTACTCGGACGTTGTTGAAGAACAGCTCGCAGGTATCCTGGCCTTTCATGCCAACCTTCTCCAGCGGCTTGCCCTTGGTGAAGCCCTCGCGGCTGGCTTCCACCAGCACCAGTGAGATGTCCTTGGCCCCGACGCCGCTGTTGCCGGTTTTCACGACGACCACCACCAGGTCGCTGAGATAGCCGTTGGTGATGAAGATTTTCGAACCGTTGATGACGTAATCATCGCCATCGGCCACGGCGGTGGTCTTGACCGCCTGCAGGTCGGAGCCGGTACCGGGCTCGGTCATGGCGATCGCGCCGATCACCTCGCCAGTGGCCATCTTCGGCAGCCACGCCTGCTTCTGCTCTTCGCTGCCGAAGTTCTGCAGGTAATTGGCAACGATGTCGGAGTGCAGCGAGAAGCCTGTGGCCGAGTCACCGGAATAGGCCTGCTCCTCCATCAGGATCATGCTGTAGCTGCGGTCCACGCCCATGCCGCCGTATTCCTCGGGCATGGTCACGCACAGCAGGCCCCACTCGCCCGCTTTATTCCACAGCTCACGGTCGACGTGCTGCTGGTCCTCATAGCGCTTTCGGTGGGGAACCACTTCTTCTTCGTAGAAGCGGCGGACAGTCTTGCGGTAATCGTCGTGTTCGGAACTGAACAGGGTGCGGGGTATCATGGCTTAACTTACATACAATCCAGACTGTATCTTAGTGAAAATAATCGACCGGGTGTCAATCGTGCGAATCTTTGCTTCATGAGTCGGCGCTCCCCTCTCGACCAAGCGGCGGATACACCGCACGCCGCGACTGCCGCTGGGCCCGAACGCGCCGCCAGCGCCACGGACCAAGCCGCCCCGGCAAAGCCGCGCCGCCGCACCCAGCATGAGCGCAGCGATGACATGCGCCGTCGGCTGATCCGCGCGACGCTGGAATCGCTGGCCGAAGACGGCTACGCCGCCAGCACGCTGAGCCGCATCGTCAAGCGCGCCGGGGTTTCGCGTGGCGCGCAGGTGCACCACTACCCGAACAAGCAGGCGCTGATTCTGGATGCCGCTGAATCGCTCATTCGTCGCAGCTACAAACGTCTCGGGGAGCTGGTGCTGTCCGTGGCGGCCGAAGACGATCGCCTGCACGCCGTCATCCAGCGCCTGGGTGCAGACATCACCCGCGAAGCGATCTTCCCGGTATACCAAGAGTTACTCACCGCCAGTCAGCACGACCCGGAGCTGGCCGAGGCCTTGCGACACATGCTCAGCCGCATGCGCGAGCTGTTCGCGCAGGCCACCGCGCACTATTTCGCGCCGCGCACTCCGGCTGATCCGTCGCCGGCGGTGCATTTCGAACACCTCGCCCTGCTACTCACGGGCCTGAGCGCTCACCGGCACCTGGTCAACCGCACCGACGTAGAGAGCGTGCTCAACGTGTGGATGCAGGGCGCGCTGGCACAAATGCGCGCCCGGCCCGGCATCCATTCCCCGCCGCCACGGGCCGCTTCCGGGAAGGAATAGCCGCAGGACCTGACATCGCTCCCGCGATATGGCATCGTTTTCGCTAGTGACGAATCAAATCGCGCCATGCAGCGCGCCTGTTGCTGGAGAACTTCAATGATGCAAACACCACCCCTCTTGCGCGGGGCCGCAGCCCTTGTCCTGGCTTTCGTGATGTTGCCGGCGTCGCTGGCGCATGCCGCGCAGCCCCCCGGCCTGACCCAGCTGACGCAGCTTGCGCGCACGCTAGATTCCACCACCAATGCCCTGCTCGGGATCGTCATGCTTGACGCGGTGCCCGATGCCGAGCACACCCAGGCCCTGCGTGACGCCGGCCTCGACGTCCAACCCATGCGGCATCTACCGATGGCCCTGGCTCGCGGTCCGCTGGCGACACTGCAAGCCGTGGTGCGTGATGGGCTGGCCAGTGATGTCTACCCGAACAGCCCACTGCGCTATTTATCGGCCGAGTCGACGGCGGTCATTGGCGCTGATGTGACCCGCGCCAGTGGCATTGATGGCCGCGGTGTTGGGGTGGCCATCGTCGACTCCGGCATTGACGGCACGCATGCCGACCTGGCCAATAACGTGGTCCGCAATGTGCGCGTCTACGGCCCGGAATATCTCAGCGTGCTGGGGCTGGAAGGCCTGACCGGTCCGTTGCCACCGCAGCCCTCGATTGTCATCCCCTTCGACAACACGCCCTACAACAACACCGACACGGTCGGCCATGGCACGCACGTTGCCGGCATCACCGGAGCCGATGGCGCCGGCAATCCCGACTTGATCGGCGTCGCACCCGCAGTGGACCTGATTGGCTATTCCACCGGCGAGATCCTGTTCATCTTCACGGCGGTTGCCTCGTTCGATGACATCCTCGCCACCCAGGACGAGTTCAACATTCGTGTGGTCAACAATTCCTGGGGCAGCGCGTATCGCACCTTTGACCCCAATGATCCGATCAATGTGGCCACCAAGGCCCTGCATGATGCCGGCATCACGGTGGTTTACGCCGCTGGCAACAACAGCACGGAAATGAGCACCAACCCCTACGCGATGGCGCCCTGGGTCATTAGCGCCGCGGCCACGGATGTGCAGAAAGTGCGCGCCGGATTCTCGTCGGCCGGATTGATGTACGACAACAGCGAGGTGGCCGAGCTCGATGACAACGGCCATGTGCGCTTCACCGGTAACCGGCTGGGTCTGTCCTACCCGCATGTGGCCGCGCCTGGCGCCGCTATCGACGCACCGGGCACACCGACCGGCATCACCACAACCACCGGCACGCCGCCCAATGGCTCGGCGTCGCTGTCGGGCACCTCCATGGCGGCGCCCCACGTGGCCGGCCTCGCCGCCCTGCTGCTGCAGGCCCGACCGGAGCTGACACCCGCGCAGGTGCGCAAGGTCATGGAAGTCACCGCCGTACCAATGGCCGACGAGTCCGCGCTATGGCAGGTGGGCTTTGGCTTCATCGACGCCGCCGGCGCGGTTGCATACGTGCAGGACCCCGCATTTTCGAACGACCGACTGGAGGCCGACCATGCCGCCGCTAGCGCAGCCCTGCTGGCCGCTCGCCCGTTCACGGTGGTGGCAGGTGATCTCTGGTCGTATCAGCCGCTGCCAGTTTCGGTTGCCGGCCTCGACAGCGTCGACCTGCCCTTCACCGTCGAGGAAGGCGTCGACGCCATCCGCGCCAGCGTGAGCTTCCCGGGGGATCTGGGCATTGCCGGCATTAACGCCCTGTTCAACTGGACGGCGACACTGATTGACCCCACCGGGGCCGAAGTCGCCACCTCCGAAACCCTGTCGCTCGCGGCGGTCGGCGTGCTCCAGGCCGATTTCCCCGAACAGGCCATGCCCGGCGAGTGGACTCTGGCGCTCAGTGGCATCGTGCAACTGACCCAGCCGGCGCTGCTGTTCGGTGGCAGCGTCAATGCGGCGGCCGTACAGCTGCGCGCGCAGGAGCCGGTCATCGCACCGGGCCGTCAGGGCGCCACCGGCGCTCAGGCGGGCGGCAGCATGGGCCCGCTGCTGTTGATCGTGCTGCTCATCGGGGCGCGTCGTCTGCGCCGGCGCGGCGCCTGATACCTCGACACACCACCCCGGTCCGCGCCCATGTGCGGGCCGGGGTGCGTGAAGTCACGTTGCAGGCTTCAGTTTGTCCTGCGTCCTGGTGTCAAAATCGCCGGCATCATGCCGTTCGTGCAATTGCTCGGCCGGGCTGCCCCAGATACGGTTGACCTTGATCCCGCGCCGCACGGCCGGCCGGTCATGAATGGCCTTGGCCCAGGCCTGCACATGGCGATAACTCTCCACCTGCAGGAACTCAGCCGCGTTGTATAGATGACCCAGCGCCAGGGCGCCGTACCAAGACCACACCGCCATGTCGGCGATGCTGTAATCGTTGCCGGCGAGGTAGGGACGATCCGCGAGCGCCCGGTCCAGAACATCCATCTGCCGCTTGACCTCCATCGCATAGCGATCAATGGCGTATTCGATCTTTTCCGGTGCATAGGCATAAAAGTGCCCGAAACCGCCGCCAAGGAACGGGGCGCTGCCCATTTGCCAGAACAGCCAGTTCAGCGCCTCGGTCCGGGCCGGGCCGCGCGGTGCGAGGAATGTGCCGAATCGCTCGACCAAATGCAGCAGGATTGCGCCGGATTCGAACACCCGCAGCGGCTCCTTGCCACTGTGGTCGACCAGCACCGGAATCTTGGCATTAGGGTTGGCCGCGACAAAGCCCGAACCGAACTGCTCGCCCTGCAGGATGTTGATCAGCCAGGCGTCATACTCCGCCTCCTTGACCCCCAGAGCCAGCAGCTCTTCAAGCAAAATTGTGACCTTGACTCCGTTCGGCGTGGCCAGCGAATAGAGCTGCAGCGGATGACGGCCGACCGGCAATTCCTTGTCGAACCGCGGCTCAGCGGTGGGGCGGTTGATGGCCGCAAACTGGCCGCCGTTGCCCGGGTTCCATTCCCATACTTTCGGTGGGACGTAGGCTGTACTCATGCGTTTTTCTCCACTGTGACTGCGCCCCAGAATGCGACGCGCCCCCGGATCTCTGCCGCTTCGGGCTTGGGCTCGGGGTAGTACCAGGCCGCGTTGTCGAACTGTTCGCCATCGACGACCACGTGATAGTAATGCGCCGTGCCCTTCCAGCCGCATACCGTGCGGTGGTCACTCGGCCGAAAATGTGCGGCCGATCGGGCCGCGTCCGGAAAGTAGGCATTGCCCTCGACCGTCACGATGTCCGTCGATTCGGCGACGGTGGTTCCCTTGCAAATGGCTTTCATGCCGCTCCCTTGGATAATTAAAGACGCCGCTGTGACAACGACTCAGTCCCGTGGTTGCCCGAACAGGCGCTGACTCAGGGTCTGCCGATGCTGGCCATGCCGCTTGGGCAACGCGTACAGATTATCGAGTTGAGGGTCGATCAGCGGCCCGGAGCGCAGGTCGTCCCAGCCGGGCTGATCACCGATCAGGCCGGCGACGCGTTGCTGATCGTCGGCAGACAGCGCGCGAAATTGGCGCAGCAACTGATGCCGACACCAGACCCGATAGCGATGAGTGACCGTGCCGGCAAGCCGCAATGAGCACCCCTGAAAATCAAAGCGTCGCTTGTTGTCGGCCCAGGCCTGTGCGTTGGCGGCCAGATACGGCAGGTAGTCCCCGCCGATGCGCTGCCAGAGCGCCTGCCAGGCGGTGGATTCCGGCCAGCGCCATTGGGGTTTTGGCACCGGCGCAGGCGGATGCCACATGCGTGCCGTCCAGCTGTATACCTCCGGTGCCTCGCGGCGCATGATCTCGGCCGGGTCCGGGTCGTTGCCGAAATGCCGATACATCGATGCGAAATAGCCATAGTCGGCCACGCTGGGCGCATCGCCGAGCAGAAAGGGCTGCTCGCGCAGCACGGCAGACATCAGGGCCAGTTCCTGGTGATAGAGGTCGCGGACCCCGTCTGCGTCGGCCCGCCGCAAGCCGTCATTCCACAGCCAGGTGCGGCGCTGGCGCCAGGCGAAGTAATGGGCGACCAGCGTGCGCGGCACGCCCGGCAACTGCACCCCATCCGCAATACGCCGGCCCAGCGCCAACTGGCTGGCGCGCGGCACCCAGCGCCACCACATCGCCGGGCGCCACAGCCACTCGTCGGCATAGTCTTCGATCAGCAGCGCCACGAAGCGCAGCGCGGGATCCTCGGGCAGCGTCGGGTGGGCCGGATACTGCTCTTCCAGCCAGGCCATGGTTGGCGTGGTATCGAGCAGCCAGTCGCCGGCGGCGTTGACCAGCACCGGCACCTTCTTGACCCCGACCGCGGCATGAATGGCGTCCAGCCCGGCGGCATCGGTTTCGACGGCCGTATACGCAATGCGCTTGTAGCGCAGGTAGGCCTCGAGTTTGCCGCTGAAGTAGGACACATCCATCTTGTAGAGCGTCCACGGAGCGGCCGGGCCCGGAGCGATGCTCTGAGCAGCGCTCATCGGGCCGACCCGCGTTCGGCGCGCGTCGTTCTTTGTCCGACCTTGGCCGTGATCCGACTCAAGATGCGCGGTGCCAGCCGTTTGCTCCAGTAGCCCGCGCGGGCATCGCGCCCGACGACAACGAGCGCCTGATTGCGCCGGATGCCGCGCAGCGTCGCCGCTGCCACCGTCTCCGCCTGCAGATTGTTGCGTTGAAACCACTGCTGGATTTCGCGCTGCATACGCGGCGTATTCATGCGCCCATGCAGCGTGACGGTTTCGGCAATCGGCGTCTGCACGAAGCCGGGGCAGACCGCGGTCACGCCGATGCCATATCCGGCCAGTTCCGCGCGCAGGCTTTCCGACAGCGCCACCACGGCGGCTTTGGTTGCTCCGTAAGCCGCCATCCCCGGAAAGCCCACCAGGCCGGCCGCCGAT
>JBDNBC010000078.1:0-3397 GCA_039768115.1 Oceanococcaceae bacterium | reverse complement strand
GGATCGCGTTAAGTAAAATAGCGGTAAAAAAAACCCGGCCATAGCCGGGTTTTTTTTTGCACACCGCCGATCTAGTCCGCGAGCACAACCTGCTCGAAGGCATCACGCATGCGCGGCCAGTTGGATTGCATATAGGCCCGGTTCAGCCGACTGCGACTGAAATAGCTTTCACTGAGGGTATCTGCCGGCAAGTTTTCGCGAAGAAGATTTGGTCGCAGCGAATTGGAGCGCGAATTAATGGTGGTCTGCATAGTGGTTGCCCAGTACGGCAACGTGCCCACAGCCAAGTGATCACCCAGACTCGCGGTCTGTTGCTGCCCAAAGGGCAAACTCATGCGCAAAGCCAACGCTTCGTTATCCTTGTCCTTGTCACGCAAGTACACCAAGCTAATGATGCTGTCGCCGAAGGCGCGACCCACGCGCAGACGCAGCCCCTCATCATCGAAGTGATAGCGCCCCCACGTTGCATCGACCAGCGCATCCAGTGTCCCGAAACTATATCGCAGGCTACCCGTCCAGGCTTCCGGGTTCTCGGGCAATGCCTGAAGCCCCGAGCGAGAGCTGTCACGACGACGATAACTGGAAAATCGACTTTCCAACTGCAGGCCCGTTTCGGGTATCGGCAATAACACCACCTCAGCCAAACGAACATCTGTTGGTGTGGCAAAGGTTTCGCTGCGGCCGTAGTGCAAGCGCACCGCCCCATAGCCCCATAGAGGCAGCGTTTGCTGAACTGTTGTGTTTAAGACTTTGGATTCCAGACCAAAACTGGCTAGCGGCTGCCGAGATTCGAAGTCGAAAGATTTCGCTACGTCATCAACACCCTCGATGACGGCTACCGCCCCTCGCCATAGGGGCACCTGCCCTACGGCCTGCACCCCAATCGAATAGTCGAGAACCCCGAGCTCGGTTGCCAGGGTGTAGCGCAAAGCCGGCGCAATGAACACATCCGCCGCAAGCCCGTCGCGTTTGCCCAGGCGCTCAAATTGCTCGTGCCGCCCCCAGCCAAATTCCAGAGCCGGGGGCGCATCACTGCGGTAACCCGCATATGTCACCACGTCACCCGCCACGCTCGACACCCAGAACTTGCTCAATCCATCTTCAGCAATTTGCACGATGATCGGCCGCTCGCGGAAGTCTTCGGCACAGGTATGCGCCGCCAGAAACAGGGCAACACCGGCGCCGTCTACCGGCGAATAGGGGAAACGCCGCGCATCGACGGCAACCATCAGCGCACTACGCCCCTCCACGGCAATTGACGATACGTGAGCACGATCAAGCCCTGCTTGCTTCAGCTCCCCCAACAAGGCGCGTTCGCAGCCCTGCGCCCGACCGGCCTCCAGCAGTTGCTGAGTGCGCTCCGGGCCTAATGCGAGCGGGGCCAGCGTAGTGTTGCCACCCATCAGACGCTGCCAGCGCCGTGCCTTTCCCAGGTCCGCCTGCATTCCCAGTGATACCGTCGGGCCGGGCTGTGGCCCCGACACATGCGCCCGGTAGCGGCCAAAAAATCGAAAACCCGGCACCACTTCGCCAGAATCGATTTCGAGTGCTGCCGCCTGCTGCACCGTGTCATCGTCATACAGCACGCGCAGGAAAGGCAGGATGTCCACACGCGCGCCGTAAAAGATCCCGCCCAAGCGCTGCGATCCGTAGCCGACGCTACCCTCGACGCGACCGTAGCGATAAGTCGCGACACCATAGCTGGCGGTGAATTTTCCGTTACCGCTGGCATCCTGGATACCCACAGCTACGCGCGGCCAGGGCCCACGATTCCACAAACGCAACTTGACGTTGGTGGAGAGGTCACGCGCCCCACGAATCCCTTGCGTTCGTGAGAGAAAAGTATTGGTATCCGCATTGAACCCTTCGTCACCGACGTTGATCAAGCGAGCACCAAACTCCAGCGCGGGAAACATTCCGATCGACACCGCGTAACTGTCGGCCTGCACGAAGTTACGAAACTCTGCCCCGCTGGGAACCGCATCATTCCAGAAGAACTGAAACGCACCCTCCGGGGTCACGTCTGCCGTGGGGATATTGATGTAGCCGGTATAGCCCTGGTCCGTCAGGTTGGCAAAACTCGCCTGGGGAGCAATGGCGAGCGAGAAAGCGAGGGTGAGCAGCCAGCTCGCCGGCGTCGAAACTGAAGTACGCATGGTATTGGCGGGGGAAATTCAGCACGCATTCTACGGCGCACAACACAATCAACGTATGACAGGCTTCTGATTCATCAACAATACGTTCGAGCCCATCCGGTGACTCTCCCACATCCTCGAACCGCCCATTGATGCAGTGGGCCTCGCCGCCGGATTGGGCAGGCTATAGCTGTCGGCTGACGGGCACGCGGCTCACCGCATGACGCGAGGGCAGCTTCTCCTGTATCGCCGCAGCGGCATATTGCAAGGGCAACTCCATCAGAAGTACACGCATGGCCTGCAGGTCATGCGCCTTCATGCACGCATTAATTCGGCTGAGCCATTCTTCGTACTCCGCAAGACTGACGGAGGGTTCGTCCGCCTGCATGATCCGCGGATGGCGCGTCGGCGCCTCCGAACCGTGCACCAGCAACTCTTCAAACAGCTTTTCACCGGGCCGAAGACCTGCCAGTTCGATCCGGATTTCATTGGCCGCCGCTTTCTCACCATGCAAGCGCGGTGACTTGCCCGCCAGCCGAATCATCTTTTGCGCCAGCTCAAGAATGCGTACCGGCGGCCCCATATCCAATACGAAGACTTCGGCTTTCTTGCCCTGCGCGCCGGCCTGAATCACCAGCTGCGCCGCCTCCGGAATCGTCATGAAATAGCGAATGACATCGCGATGCGTCACCGTGACCGGACCACCGCGCGCAATCTGCTCGCGAAACAGCGGCACCACGCTGCCCGACGAATTCAGAACGTTGCCGAAACGCACAATCGAAAATCGCGTACGCGAATGCACTTTCGCCAGCGCCTGCACGCCCAGCTCGGCAAGCCGCTTGGTCGCCCCCATCACATTCGTCGGCCGCACGGCTTTATCGGTCGACACCAGCACAAAACTTTCAACCCCCGCACGCGCCGCCGCTGACGCCGCCACCCAGCTGCCCGTTACGTTATTGCGCACTCCGGAAACCATGTTGGCCTCGACCAGAGGCACATGCTTGTAGGCGGCGGCGTGATAAACCGTTTCGATGTCGTGCTGCGCGAAGACCACATCCAGCAGCTCGCGATCATAGACCGAGCCCAGCACCGGCACGATGCGAATACGGTCGGCTGCGGGTGTGGACAATAATTCACGCTCGATTTGATACAGGTTGTGTTCGCTGTGGTCCAGCAACACCAGCAACCGCGGCGACTGGTGCAGAACCTGCCGCGCCAGCTCCGAGCCGATGGACCCCCCCGCCCCGGTGACCAGCACCGCG
>JBDNBC010000077.1:0-2915 GCA_039768115.1 Oceanococcaceae bacterium | reverse complement strand
GTCTCGCCTCCCTCGGGAAAGGCAGTGTTGTCGGCGACGCTGGCATCGGCAATGAAGATGTCCTGCGATACGTAGCCCACGCTCGCCTGCCAGGCCGCCACCGCATCATCGGCGTGCAGCGCATCGCCATTCACACGGATGATGCCGCTGTCCGGCGTCAGCAGGCCTAGCAGGCAGTCCAGCAACGTGGATTTGCCGCAGCCGGTTTCACCCGCGATGCCGAGGAACTCCCCGCAGCGGATGTCGAGATCGACACCGCGCAGGACATCCGCATCGCCACCGGGGTAGCGGAAGCATAGTTGCTCGCAGCGCAGCTCGCGGAAGGCTTGCGAACGGCGCGGGCCGGCCGTGGCTGCGGGGGACGCAGGGCCCGATTCCGCGAAGGCCCGCACCACCGCATCCAGCGCTGGCCGGCCAAAACGCATCTGCGTGATATTGGCGTAGAGGTTCTGCACCGCCGGCAGCAGCCGGTAGCCGGCCAGCGCGTAGAGGCCGAGCAGCGACCAGTCGGTGGCGCCGCCTTCCCCATCCGAAAGCCACAGCGCCAGTACGAGAATGCCGCCCAGCGCGGCGGTCTCCACCAGAAAACGCGGCACCTGCCCGATGAGGTAGGCCCGCGCCTGCGCCTCGGCCAGCGCCTCTGCCGGCGTCGAAAAGTGCGACAGGTAGACCGATTCGCGCGCATGTAGCTTGATGTCACGGATGCCGCGCAGCGCCTCGATGGCCGAGCGGTAGCGCGCCCGGTTGGCCGCCAGCCGCGTGTCGCCGTTGCGCGCATTCATGCCGCGCACTACGGCGTAAAGCAGCAGGTAGATGCCACCCACGACCAGCGCCACCACCAGCGCCAGGCGCGGGTCGACCACCACCAGCAGGCTGACCAGGGCCAGCGCGACCGCGCCATAGGCCGCCACCTGCAGCCCCGGCAGCAACACCCGGCCCACCACCTCGTCCACCTCCGCGAGCAGTGTGCTGGCAAGGCCGCTGCTGTCGCGCCGCAGGAAGAAGGCGTAGGGCGCGTGCAGATAGGCGCGCAGCAAGCGCGTGGCGATATGGCTGCGCTGGCGCTCGGCGAAACGGCCGAGCTGATAGTGGGTGCCGGTGCGCAGCAGGGCGGCGGCGATGAAGAGCGTGAAGCTCAGGCCCGCGAGCAGCGCAAGCGGCGGCAACCCGCCGGCGTGGACCCGCTCCGGCAGCCAGGTGACCCATGGCGAAACCTGCGTGCCTGCTCCGTCGCCCAGCACGCTCAGGAAAGGCAGGATGGAGGCAACGCCCAGCGCCTCAAACAGCGCCGACACCACCACCAGGCCCAGCACCAGCGCGCCCCGGCGCCGCTCGCGTACGGAGAGCAGCCCGCAGACTCGCCCGATCACCGGCGCGCCCTAACGCGCTGTCGAATCCGTCTGGCAACGCACCCGCCCCATGCCAGCACGTGGTCGGCCGGGATTCAGCCCGGCCCGATCGGCACGCTCTGCTGCAGCGTCACCACCTGCCAGCGGCCGAGGGCTTCGAGCCGCGGCGGCTCGTAGGAAGGGCCGGAGGCATGCGGGGTGCTGGTTGCCGCGGCGGCCGCGGCGGGAGGCCCGGCATGGGCA
Organism: Oceanococcaceae bacterium; assembly: GCA_039768115.1. Taxonomy (GTDB): domain Bacteria; phylum Pseudomonadota; class Gammaproteobacteria; order Nevskiales; family Oceanococcaceae; genus MS8. The sequence continues at coordinate 1,323 of JBDNBC010000077.1, read as the reverse complement.
ACTGCGGCCTTCGGGTCTGGTGTTCTCTGCATGGGGGAAGCTCGTTATGGGGTGTAGCGGAAGGCGTAGGATTGCGCAACCGGGAACCGGGCAGCGCTCTGGCGGAGAAGGCTCAGGGCGGTGGCACCGTGCCGAGCCGGATGGAGACGTTGTCGGAGCTGCTATTCGCCGTCGCCAGATCAAGCACGCCGTCGCCATTGAGGTCGCCGATGGAGACGGAGTTGGGATTGTCACCGACCCCGTAGTTTGTCGCTGCGCCGAAGCCGCCGCTGCCGTCGCCGAGCAGGATGGAGACGCTATTTGACCCACTACTGTTATTCGCCACCGCCAGATCAAGATTGCCGTCGCCATTAAGGTCGCCCGTGGTGACAGAGACGGGGGTAGCTCCGACCATGATAGGACTGCCTATCGCTTCCTCGAAGCCGCCACTGCCATCGCCGAGCAGGATGGAGACATTGTTGGCGCGGAAACTCGCCACCGCCAGATCGAGATCACCGTCGCCGTCGAAGTCGCCGGTGGTGACGGAGAAAGGCGCAGGCCCAAGATCAAAGGGGTCGTCAGGGTCCTCACCATCAAACAAGACGGGACTGCCCGCGGCATCAGCGAAACCGCCGCTGCCGTCGCCGAGCAGAATGGAGACGCTATTGGAGCCGATATTCGCCACCGCCAGATCGAGTACGCCGTCGCCGTTGAAGTCGCCAGTGATGACGGTTCGAGGTCCACCGTCGGCCGCGACATTCGGCGCCGCAACGAAGCTGCCATCGCCGGCGCCGAGCAGAATGGAGACCACGCCGTCGTTACTAGCCACCGCAAGGTCGAGATCGCCGTCGCCATCGAAATCGCCGGCAGTGACGGAGAATGGCAGAGCCCCGACCATGAAGTCGGTCGCCGCTCCGAAGCTGCCATCGCCATCGCCGAGCAGGATGGCGACGTTGTCGGAGTCGAAATCCGTCACCGCAAGATCCAGCACGCCGTCGCCGTCGAAATCGCCGGCGGCACTGGCAGTCAAGCCGGTCCCGGCGTCGAAGGGGCTGCCCATAGGGCTACTAAAGCCGCCGCTGCCGTCGCCGAGCAGGATGGAGACGCTGCCGGTGCCGCCGATGACGAAATTCGCCACCGCCAGGTCGAGATCGCCGTCGCCGTTGAAATCACCGGGGGTGACGGAGCGGGGACTGTCCCCGACCCCGAAGTTGGTCACCGCTTCAAAGGTTCCGCTGCTGGCCACGATGCCCCCCACCCGGTGCAGGTTCACGGTGGCCCGCGGCAGCGAGGTGCCTCCGGCATCCATCTGGACCGTGGTCACGCTGGTGCTGACGACTTCGC
>JBDNBC010000076.1:0-5595 GCA_039768115.1 Oceanococcaceae bacterium | reverse complement strand
GGATTGGAGAGATGCTCGCGAATCCATCCCTGAACCATGTTCATGTAGTGTGGTCTCCTTGTAGACCTGATTCTCAAGCGAAAGCCGTTGTGAGCGTGTTCATGATACGTGCAAGGGGGACTGTGACGGGCACATTGCGTAGCCTCCTTGTACTGGTTGTCGGCGCTGTCAGCGCGACGGCCACCGCAGATTTCAACTTGCCGGAATTCGGTGAGCCTGCCGATGCAACCCTGCCGCTGCATCAGGAGCGTGAACTGGGGCGTGAGGTCTATCAGCAAATTCGCGCCTACAACCTGATCCTTGATGACCCGGAGCTCGGGGCCTACATCCAGGACCTCGGCAACACGCTGGTCGAAGCCAGCCCCGAGGCCCGCGGCAAACCCTTCACCTTCTTCATCATTCGCGATCCGTCGATCAACGCGTTCGCCCTGCCGGGCGGCTATATCGGCATGCACACCGGCCTGATCCGCGCCGCGCAAACGGAAGCCGAGGTTGCCGGGGTTCTGGCGCACGAAATCGCGCACGTCACCCAGCGTCATATTGCCCGTCGGATGGACTCCACCAGTGGCTGGGATTTGGCCAGCGCGGCCTTGCTGTTGGCCGCCATCGCGGCCGGCGGTGGTGACCCCGATGTGGTCCAGGCCGCCCTGGGCATCGGCATGTCGATGTCCTACCAGCAGCGGGTCAATTTCACCCGGGCTCATGAGCTGGAAGCTGACCGGCTGGGCATTGGGACGTTGGCGGCGGCCGGTTTTGATCCCGTCGGGATGGAGAATTTCTTTCGCCGCATGGCTGCGCAGGCGCGCTTGTATGGCGACGGCATTCCGGAATTGCTGCGCACCCACCCCTACAGCACCACCCGGATGGCTGAGGCGCGCAATCGCCGGTCCAACCTGCCGACGCCGCCCGACCGTCCCGCGCCCCTGTTCGAGCTGATGCGCACTCGTGCGGCACTGGCTGAAATTGACCTGGCCGGCGAGAAGCTCGCCCAGTTTCCAGCCGATGATGATGCCGCGCTGCCGCAAGCCTATGGTGCCGCCATGGCTCTGCGCGCCAAAGGTGAACATGCCGCCGCCCTGGTGATGGCACAGCGGGCCCTGTCGCTGGCGGATACCGACGAGCAGCGCACCGTTATGCGCTTCGAACTGGCCCGCGCGTTGTACGCCAATGGCAAGCGCGACCAGGCCATGGCCCAGCTACGCGAAATCAGCCGCGCCAATTCGCTCGATCACGCGGCCACTCTGCAACTGGCACGCTGGGAGCTGGCCGGTTCGCAGCCGGCGCAGGCGCGTCAGCGCTTACTGGAGTCTGAAGCTTTTGCCGCTGATGAACCGGAGGTCTTCCGGCTGCTCGCCCGCGCCGCGGGCGACATGAACGACCCGGCCGAAGTGCAGTACCAGATGGCCAACTGGCATCTGTCGCGGGGCAACTGGCTGGGGGCCATCCATCAGTTGCGCCGGGCGCTGGCGCGCGAGGAATGGGACGACTACACCGATGCCCGCCTGCGTGGGCGCCTGGATAACCTTCTCGCCCGCGCGCCGCAGCGGGTCCGCGATGAGTTGCGACGCAATCCGGATGGCCATGAAGACCCGCCGGGTACCGGCCGGATACGGTTTAGCCGTGCTGGACCCGCGCATCTGTCGCCAGACGCGACGACTGACTAAAGATTAATCCCCGACCGCGGTGCAGCCATTTGCGCCAGGCGCAAATCCGTTACCGGCGTTTGATGCCCCCAACTCTTGCAGCTGGGACACTGCCAGTTGAGCATGCCGGAGCCATAACCACAGTGGTCGCATAGATAACGAATGCGTCGCGAGAGCAGTGGCTCCAGCGCGCCACGCAGCGCCTCTAGCAGTTCCTGGAACTCAGGCCCGGTCTGCGCTTCCGGCCAGGGCAGCTCCAGTGCGGCCTGCATGGCAATCCAGTTCGGGAAGCGGCGTATTTCGTCGAGCAGGATTTCCAGCCCCTCTTCGCCGTTCTGCTCGCGCCAGTGCGCCAAAGCGATGGCCGCTGCCACGCCTTCTTTCTTTTCCGCCATTTTTTGCAACGCACTGACATACCGCGCGCGCTCATCCGGTGCGGAACACAGCGGCTCCAGCCGGGCCACGACCTCGGGAATAAAGCGTGGGTCCTTGTCCGGCACCTTGAGCAGAGCGTCAAGCGCCTTGGCCTTCTGCCCCGCGGCTTGCAGCACCTCGGCCCGCACCAGACTGACCCGCACGCTGCGCGGATCGGCCTGATGGGCCTTGCGCAGCAACTTGTCGACCCGCGCGGCGTCCTCGCCCTTCTGCGCCTGCAATGCCAGCTCGCAGTAATAGTGGGCGATGGTCGGCCCGAAATCGCGTCCCTTGGCGCTCGATAGCCAGCGCAGGGTATCGATGGCGGCCTCCCAATCGCGCTGCTGCTCGTGAATGCGCCCCAACGCCTGCAGGCTGGCCTCGAGGAAAATGCCCTGGTCTGCCAGCTCACGAAACAACCGTTGGGCGCGGTCGAGGATGCCGGCGCGCAGATAATCGCTGGCGAGTTCGAAACGGGCCCGATTGCGATGCAGCGGCGGCAGGTGAATGTTCTGGCTGAGCTGATGGTGAACGCGCAGCGCACGATCAATTTCCCCTCGCCGCCGAAACAGGTTGCCCAGCGTCAGCTGCAACTCCACGGTTTCAGGCTCAGCCTCTGCAATATTCATGAACAGATCGATGGCGGCATCGGTCTGGTTGTTGACCAGCAGCCCGAGGCCTTCGGTCAGACGCGGGTTCAAGGGCGCGTCCCGCTCTTCGGCCGGACGCATGCGCGCGACAAACCACCCGCTTGCCGCCGCCAGGGGCAGCAGGATTAGCAGGAGACCGGTCGGATCAGGCATGAAATGGGCGCATCCGCGACATGGCTCAGTTTCGCGACACGTTGCCGTCGCTCAGACCACGCAGGCTGTCGAGCTCACCGGACTGACGGAGCAGAGATTTCTGCAGTCGCGCCACCCGAATCCGCAGGAACCACCACACCGGCATCAGCACCAGCATCGCCAGCAGGAACCCGCTCAGCATGGCACCGAGCAGCAGCAGGCCGAGTGGCACCTGCGTCTGGCGCACCAGCCAGTCCACTTCGACTGGTTGCGGGTTGTAGTAGCTGAAGGTTGCTCCGACCGCCACGCAGGCCAGTGCAATCAACAGAGTCAGCAGGCGAACCATGTCAGCGTACGCCCTGGGGATAGTCCGCGCGCTCGCGCAGCTCCTTGCCGGGCTTGAAATGAGGCACGCGCTTTGCCGGAATGTGCACCTCGGCGCCGGTGCGCGGATTTCTTCCCACCCGTGGCGGGCGCTCATGCAGACGGAAGCTGCCGAAGCCCCGAATCTCGATGCGCTCGTCGGCAACCAGAGCATCGGTAATCGTGTCGAGGATGATCTTGACCCCCAGTTCGACGTCACGCAGAGAGAGTTGCGCGTGATGCAGGGCCAAGTTGTCGATCAGTTCCGATTTGGTCATTGCTGCTCCCGTCCCAAAAAAACAAAAGCCCGCGCGCAATGCTGCACGCGGGCCCGATAGTCTAGGCGAAGCCGCCGCGCGCAGGGATGCACGCAGCGGACTTCGTGCCGCGCTTAGTCCTCGTCGTCGTCGCCGCGGATTTGCTTGAGCAGGTCACCCATGGTGGTTGCGCCCACAGCGTCCTCGTCCTGACGACCATAGTCACGCACTGCCTGGTCTTCCTCGTACTGTTCCTTGGCTTTCACCGACAGGCCCAGCACCCGGCTCTTACGATCAACGGAGATAAAGCGAGCTTCGATTTCCTCGCCTTCCTTGACTTCGGTCCGGGCATCTTCGACGCGCTCGCGCTTCAGATCGGCGGCACGAATGTAGCCTTCGACACCTTCGGCCAACGCCACGCGCACCACGCGCTGCTCGACCTCGGTGACCTTGCCGACCACGATCGAGCCTTTCGGGTGCTCGGCCATGTATGCGGTCAGCGGGTCGGACTGCATCTGCTTGATGCCTAAAGAGATGCGCTCACGGCCCGCCTCGATGGTCAGCACAACCGCGTCCACTTCCTCGCCTTTCTGGAACTGCCGCAGGGCGTCCTCGCCGTCGAGGTCCCAGGCCACGTCGGACGCGTGGACCAGACCGTCGATGCCGCCGTCCAGGCCGATGAACACGCCGAAGTCGGTGATCGACTTGACGGTGCCCTTCACGCGGTCGCCCTTGGCATGGTTCTGCGCGAACTCTTCCCACGGGTTCGGCACGCATTGCTTCATGCCCAGCGAGATCCGGCGCCGCTCTTCGTCGATGTCGAGGATCATCACCTCGACTTCCTGACCGACGTGCACAACCTTGGCCGGGTTGACGTTCTTGTTGGTCCAATCCATTTCGGAGACGTGAACCAGGCCTTCGACACCGTCTTCGATTTCGACAAAGCAGCCGTAATCGGTGATGTTGGTGACCTTGCCGAACATCCGCGTCGACTCGGGGTAACGGCGGGCAATTTCGACCCAGGGATCTTCACCCAGCTGCTTCAGGCCGAGGCTGACGCGCATGCGCTCGCGATCGAACTTGAGCACCTTGACGTCAAGTTCCTGACCGACTTCAACCACTTCGGCCGGATCCTTGACCCGCTTCCAGGCCATGTCGGTGATGTGCAGCAGACCGTCGATGCCGCCGAGGTCCACGAAGGCCCCGTAATCGACCAGGTTCTTGACCACACCGTGCAGCACGACGCCTTCCTGCAGCGTCTCGAGCAGCATTTCGCGCTCTTGGCTGTACTCGGCCTCGAGCACTTCACGGCGGCTCAGCACCACGTTGTTACGCAGCTTGTCGAGCTTGATGACCTTGAACTCGAGCGGCTTGCCTTCGAGGTACGCGGTATCGCGCACGGGGCGGATATCCACCAGCGAACCAGGCAAAAAGGCGCGGATCTTGTCCACATCGACGGTGAAACCGCCTTTGACCTTGCCGGAGATCGTGCCGGTAATGATTTCGCCCTTTTCGAAGGCGCCACCCAAGCGGTCCCAGGTGCGGATCCGCTCGGCCTTGTCTTTCGACAGGCGGGTTTCACCGAACCCGTCCTCGAGAGCCTCCAGCGCCACCTCCACGGTGTCGCCGGCACTGATGGTCAGTTCCCCGTCCAGATTCTTGAATTCGTCGAGCGGGATGACGCCTTCGGACTTCAGACCGGCATCGACGATCACCACGTCGGATTTGATCATGATCACGCGGGCCTGGACGATGTCGCCCGGCTGCATGCTCTGGCCGGATTTCAGGCTCTCTTCAAAGAGTTCAGCAAAACTTTCAGTCATGTGGGTTGTCGTTAAATTCGTTACGTTGTCGCTGACCGCATCCTGCAATCGGCGGGTTCAAAAAAAGCATCCGCGTCCTTGCAGATACACCATCGAAAAAAAACGCCGGCACGGAGCCAGCGCTCTTCAACGAAATTCTTGTCAATGTCGGGTCGTGAGAACCCGTTAATGCTGCTTATATCAACCGCGCCCGGACAACATGTGCCAGAGCTGCGGCGAGCACATCCTCGATGGTCATCGACGTACTGTCGAGGATCAGCGCATCGGCTGCCGCCACCAACGGAGCTTCGGAGCGAGTCCGATCCCGTTCATC
>JBDNBC010000075.1:0-9579 GCA_039768115.1 Oceanococcaceae bacterium | reverse complement strand
CTCGGATTGATTGAGCTGTGCTGGGGCGATGTTGGCCTGGCGTTGTCACTGCCGCGCCAGGGCTTGGGCAATGCGGCGATTGCCGCTGTTGCCAGCGCCGAACAGAAACAGCGCTTCGCCGGCTGCTGGGCCGGCATGGCCATCACCGAGCCTGGCGCCGGCTCGGACTCGGCCGCGATCCGCACCACCGCGGTGCGTGATGGCGACGATTATCTGATCACCGGCGAGAAGATTTATATCACCGCCGGCGGGCGTTGCGATCATGTCGTGGTCTGGGCCTCGCTCGACCCGTCCGCGGGGCGAGCGGCCATCAAGTCGTTCGTCGTGCCCAAGGGCTCGCCGGGCATGGAGCTGGTGCGCCTGGATCACAAGCTGGGCATTCGCTCCTCGGATACCGCCACCATCCGCTTCGACAAGTGCCGGGTGCCGGCCGCTAACCTGCTCGGCTCGCCGGACATCGACACCCGCAAGGGTTTTGGCGGCGTGATGCAGACCTTCGACAACACCCGCCCGGTCGTCGCCGGCATGGCCATCGGCTGCGCCCGCGCCGCACTCGAGCGCACCCGTACCTTGCTCGGCGAAGCCGGCATGCCACTGGAATACAGCACCAGCCGCTGGACGCAGGCCACGGCGCTTAACGAGCTGACCCGCCTCGAAGCCGAGTGGGAAGCCGCCCGCCTGCTGACCTTGCGTGCGGCCTGGATGGCCGACAACGGTCAGCCCAACTCGCTGGAAGCCTCGATGGCCAAGGCTAAGGCCGGGCGCATGGTGACTGAAGTCACGCTGCGCTGTGCGGAGATGATTGGGGCCCTGGGTTACGCGGAAGACGAGCTGCTGGAAAAGTGGGCCCGTGACGCCAAGATTCTGGACATTTTCGAGGGCACGCAGCAGATTCAATTGCTGATCATTGCCCGCCGCTTGCTCGGCCTGAGTTCACAGCAACTGCGGTGAGGGGCGGGCTCCGGTCTCGGCGGCTTGACTCATCACCTGCCGAGCAGCGGCCTCTGCGGGACGCGTCCCGCGTAGCCGGATGCCCGAGGACCACTCGCACCGGCCTCGTTTGACGCAGTGCAGCATCGCCGTTATGCTGCCGCACCATACGCGAGGGTACGGGTGTAGTGCATCCACCCCGCGATTATTTCTCAGCATCCCGACTCGACCACCCTGGGGGACACCAATTCATGAGCGACTATCTCGTCAAGCTGGCGGAAAATCCGACGGCGCGCGCCATCTTCAAGAACATCGGCCTGCCCACGCCGCCTACGCTGGCCCGCGCCCGTAGCGCCTACGAGGCCGAACCGCTGGCCGGCAAGACCGTCCTGCTGGGCAACGCGCCCAACGGCTATGCGATCAAGGATACGCTGCGCGTTGTGAAAGCCATGGGCGCGACGGCCGATCAATCAGGCCCGTCCACGCTCGTCGACGGCCAGAGTTTCGCGGGCTTCGTGTTTGACGCGACGGGGTTTCGCGCGGCGGCGGACATCCGCGCGCTATATGACTTTTTCCACCCCATCGTGCGCCGGCTCAAATCAAATGGTCGCGTGATCATTCTGGCGCCGGTCCCCGAGCTGCAGAAATCCGTGACCGAGCGGACCGCGGCGCGGGCGGTGGAGGGCTTCACCCGTTCGCTGGGTAAGGAGCTGGGAAAAAAAGGTGCGACCGTCAACCTGCTGTACGTGGAAAAAGGCGCCGAATCGCGTCTCGAAGGGCCGCTGCGCTTCTTCCTCTCCAACCACTCCACCTATGTGGACGGTCAGGCCGTGCGGGTCACTACCGACACTAAGACGCCGACCAAGGGCATGAACTTCACCCAGCCGCTGGCGGGCAAGGTCGCACTGGTCACCGGCGGCGCGCGCGGTATTGGTGCCGCCACGGCAGAGCGTTTGGCCCAGGAGGGCGCGCACGTCGTGGTCCTGGATATCCCGCAGGACGCCGAAACACTCAATGCCACGGCGCAGAAGATTGGCGGCACGGCATTGGCCATGGACATCACCGACCCGCAGACACCGTCCAAACTGGTCCAGCACTTCAAGGACACCCACGGCGGTGTAGATATCGTCGTGCACAACGCCGGCGTCACCCGCGACAAGACGCTGGCCAACATGAAAGAGCCGCTGTGGGATCTGGTGCAGAGCATCAACCTGACGGCGATCCTGGCTGTCGATGACGCATTGCTCGAGGCGGGCGCCATCAAGGATCACGGCCGCGTGGTCTGCCTGTCGTCGATTGGCGGCATCGCCGGCAACATGGGCCAGACCAACTACGGCGCGACCAAAGCCGGCCTGATTGGCTATGTCGCCGCGCGGGCCACCGAGAACGCCGGCAAAGGCATCTGCTTCAACGCGGTCGCGCCGGGGTTCATCGAAACCCGCATGACCGCCGCCATGCCCTTCACGATTCGTGAAGCCGGCCGGCGGCTGTGCTCGCTGTCGCAGGGCGGCGAACCACTGGACGTGGCGGAACTGATTACGTTCTTGTCGACGCCCGGAGCGGCCGGCATCAGCGGCAACACGATCCGCGTCTGCGGTCAGAGCCTGGTCGGCGCCTGAACCGGATAGCGCCGGCGACAGCGGTGGACGGCGGCAATGAGCCGGCCGAACCTGCCCTCAACGGCACTTCACACACATGAAAAACGCCCGGCTCGTCCGGGCGTTTTTTTGCGGCATGCGCCAGAGCGTCAGGAGGGGCGGAAATGCGACCGGGCGAAGCCCAGCTGGCTTGTGGTTTCGCGCAGACGGCCACTGAGAAAATGCGCCAGGGAGCGATACAGCTTGGCGGCAAGGGCCGGTTGCTCGGCAAAGATGGCCTGCAGGCCCGCATAGGAAATTTCGAGCACCTCGGTGTGTTCGATGGCCGTGACGGTTGCTGATCTCGGACGTTCATCAATCAGTGCCATCTCGCCGAAGTGCGACCCGGTAGCCAGCGGCCGTATGACCACTTCACCCCCGCCGATCTCCTGCTGAATACGCACGGACCCATAGGCAATGACATACAGGCTATCCGCAGCCTGCCCCTGGCTGAAGATTTCCTCACCCGCATCAAAGCGGTGTTTGATAATCGTTTTCTCCACGGCCCCCAGCTCGGCCTCGGTGAAGTGCTCAAAGAGATAAATATTCTTCAGCAGTCCCTGCGCCATGGCTTCCTCCCCGGAATAGGCAATACGTCGGTAATTAGCAATCGAGCATACACAAAAAACCCCGGCAGACACCGGGGTTTTTGCATCTGACGAAAGGCCTAGCGAAGCTGCTCGGGCTTGAGCTTGAGCAGGAAGCGGGCCAGCGCCGGAAGGATCAGGATTGCCCCAAACATGTTCGCCGTGAACATGAACATCAGCATGATCCCCATATCAATCTGGAATTGCAGTTCCGACATCAGCCAGGTCGCCACGGACAGGCCCAGCGACACCCCGATAAACACCACCGCCTTGCCGGTGCGACCCAGGGTGAAGCGGAACGACTCCTTCAGCGTACGTCCCTGATTGAGCGCGGCTGCCGTCTCCGAGTAGACGTAGATTCCGTAATCAACACCAATACCAACGGCCAGCGCCACCACCGGCAGTGTGGCCACCTTGAGTCCGATATCCAGCACCGCCATGACGGCATAGGCCATGGCCGATACCAGTGAGAGCGGCAGCACGACACAGAGCACGCCGGCGACACTGCGGAAGGACAGCCAAAGGAAGATGATCAGGACCACATAGACCCAGAACACCACCATCAGCTCCTGTTCTTCCACCACCTCGTTCGTTGCGGCCATAACGCCAACGTTCCCCGAGGCCAGGGCGAACTCGACCGGGCAGTTCTGATCCATCGCGTCGTATTCCGCCCGGATGGCATCGCGCCGCTCCTTGGCCTCGGCGATGACCTCGCTGGACGAATCGTTCTTGGCCAGATCGAAAACTTCGCCCTCCAGTACGCGGAAGTCACTGAACAACTGGCGTTTGGTCTGACAGTACTCGGCGTCGACGTCCGATGCGGCATAGAACGCTGCCGAGTTTTGCGCATTGAAATCCTTGATGGTCTGCACCAATCGGGAAATCGTCTCCGCCTTGTGGTCGGTGGTGAAAATAAAGATCGCCATCGCATCACAGTCATCGTTGAGGATGCCCGTAGTGGTCGGCACCAGTGCCGTGGCCTGGGCCAACGCGAACTTGTTGCGCGGCAGCACCAGAGCATTGAGTCGCCCTTCCGACAAGCCCTGGTACACCAGTTTGGCGTAGGTCAGCAGGCTCATGGTGGAATGCACGCCGTCCTGCGCCTGCATCAGCCACTCGAACTCGTCGATCTGGCGCATCAGTTCATAGTCGACACAGCCGTTCGGTCGGGTCTCGGCAATGACCTTGAGCTGGTCAACGCCAATTTCAAAGTTGCCGATGATCTGCCGGAAATCCTGATTAAAGCGGGAATCCGGACGCAACTCGGGCACGCCCTCGATGGCGTCACCGATCTTCAGGGCCGGATATTTCCACACCGACCAGCCCAGCAGCAGCGCCGAAATCAGCAGGATAACGATGGCCGGCCCGCGGTCCGTGGCCCGGGCGAGCAGGTTCCACAGTGGCGCCAGCAAGTTCTCACGTGCGGCCTGACCGCGCTTGAACTTATCGAGATTCTTAATCTCAATAAATGTAAGCATGATCGGCATCAGCACCTTGTTGGTGATGATGATTGCGGCCACACCCAGCGCCGCATTGATCGACATCTCGCGAATGACCGCGATGTTGATCAGGTAGATGGTGGCAAAGCCCGCCACGTCGGTAATCAGCGCGACGGTGCCCGGAATGGCCAGGCGCCTGAATGTCTCCAGCGACGCACCGAATCGATCCATGCCGTTATCAATTTCGGCTACCCAGGCGTTGGCGTACTGCACCCCGTGCGAGACTGACACCGCGAGCACCAGGAACGGCACCAGTATCGAGAACGGGTCCAGCCCGTAGCCTAATGCGGACAGGGCTCCGAACTCCCAGATCACGGCGGTGATCGAGGCCACCATGACCAGCATGGCCAGTTTGAAATTGCCGGTATATGCCCAAAGCAGGGCGCCGGTCATCAGCAGGGCCAGCAGGAAGAACAAGACAACCTGCAGCGCTGCGTTGGTCATGTCGTGCACGATCTTGGCGAAGCCAATGATGTGCACCTTCACGCCATCCTGCTCGTACTTGGCGCGCAGCTCTTCGAGATAGTCTCCTACTGCAAAGTAATCGAGCTTCTCGCCGGTATCCGGGTCATATTCCAGCAGTTCGGAGACGATCAGGGCACCGCGCTGATCCTCGGTCACCAACCGGCCAATCACCTGCGCCTTGCCGACGTTGGATTTAACCTTGTCGAGCATCTCCGGCGTTGGCGAATAATCCGCCGGAATCACGTTCGACCCGGAAAGCCCTCCCTCGATATTCTCAACGTAGGTCACATTGGGCGTGAAGATCGACATGACCCGTGCCCGATCAACGCCGGGCATGAAGAAGATGTCGTTGGTCGCGTTCTCCAGCTTCTCCATGAAGCCTTCTTCATAGATATCGCCCGTGCCCTCTTCCTTGATCAGGGCGAACAGCACCGAGTTGGCGCCGCCGAAGTCGCGGTAGTACTTCTGGAAGGTCTGCATGTAGGGATGGTCGAGCGGAATCGACTTCAACCAACCGGCATCCGGCTGGATGCGCGCCGCGTTGAAAGCGAAATACAGCGTCGCCAGCAGCAGCAGGCCCAGTGTGATGAAGCGGGTCCGGAAAATCGGCGGCTCCACCATCCGCAGGATGCGTGATGTCCAGTCGTTGCCTTCCAGGGGCGGGTATTCGTTGACGTTCATTGGTTGTCTCGCCCCTATTTACGAAATGGCACGCGGGTGATTCCACCCAGACCCACGGTGATGATGCCCTTGTCGGTCACCAGTGCATCGGCCAGGGAGAACTCAAGGTCGGTTGATACCCGACTCATGCGATCACCTTCATTGCGTACGACGGCGCCATTGACGCCCACAAGCAGTACATCATTGCCCCCCAGCGTATCGCCGCCGAAGAGGCTCTCTTTCAGCCCGTTCTCGTGATAACGGAAGCCGCTGGCCGCTAGGGTGGCATTGTCGGTGACCGTTTCAAGGGAAAATTCGTCCCACTCGTAGGGATCCAGCACCTCGACGCTGCGGACATCGCCCAAGGCATAGACCGTGCCGCGCAGACCGAACAGGTACACACCGTGATCGCCAAACGGCAGCATGCCGAAGAAGCTTCCCGAGTAGGGGGAGTAGAGCTGCTGCCAGGTTTCGCCCGCGTCAAGCGACCGACCGAGGATGCCCTTCTCGCCGACCAGAAAAAGTGTGCCGTCCGGCAGAAGATCGACACCGTAGAAATTGGTGCCGTTGATGGCCACATCCGGCTCGAACTCCTCCCAGCGTGTCCCCCCATCGGTTGTTTTCATCATCCGGCCATTCGCGCCAACGGCAAAACCGCGCCGGGCATCAAGCATGGCCAGGTCATACAGTGGCTTTCCCCACTCCGGATCACGGTGTTGCACAACCCAGGTCTCGCCGCCATCACGGCTGTGCAAGATGGTTGCGTCGTGCCCGACAATCCAGCCCAGCTGGTCACCGACGAAATCGGCCTTGTTAAGCATCACGGAAACGGGAGAGGGCTTCTGGTGCCAGGTATCACCGCCGTCCTCGCTTTTCTGGATGACGCCCCAGTCGCCGACGGCAAACATGGCCGAGCCTGCTCGTTGCAGGTCCATCAGGTTCGCATTGATGGTGTAAGGCCGCATCGGTGCCGGCTGCGACTGCAGCGAGGTATCGGCCGTCGCCGACAACGTGCCACCGACCGCCAAAACCAAGCCGACCGCGAGCCGCACATACGACCGCGCCAAAGTTGTGTTCATCGCTCTCCCCTCTTCAGAATCGCCCGGGCCGGAGCCCGGGCTTCATCAGTACATGACGCTTTCGCGCGACATCCCGCGTTAGCGGCGAGCCTTGCGCTTCAGGTTGGCCGGCGTGAAGTAGTTGTCCTGATAAGTGATTTCGAAGTCCGACACTTCGTCCTCGTTGGTCAGCGCGGTCAGGAAGTAGCGTCCGGTCTGCAGGTCATAGATCGTCTCCGGCGCGCCCGTGACGGTGGGCACAAAGGGGAGCGTGATCAGATGCGCTTCCTGCACTTTCCACAGCTCATCGCGGTTGTCGTAGCAATCAACCACGGCAATCGACCAGCTGTCTTCGTCGAGGTAGAAGGTGCGGCGCTTGAACTGGTGACGGGTTCCGTCACGCACGGTGGCATCCACCACCCAGACGCGGTGCAACTCGTAACGGGTCAGGTCCTGATTCAGGTGATTGGCCCGAATCATGTCGGTGTACTTGTACTCGGGCGAGTTGATCTCGTAGGAGTGGTACGGGATGTACATCTCCTTGCGGCCCACCAGTTTCCAGTCGTAACGGTCGAGCGACCCATTGAACACGTCGACCTGGTCGTTGAACTGCTCACCGTCGGTCCCGATGTACGGGTTGTCATAGCCCACGTCCGGAGCCCGGTTTACGCGGCCAAGGCCGGGGTTGAAAATCCACGCCAGACGTCCACCCGAGCCCTCATCCGCGGTTTCATGCACCAGCGTCAACTGGCCGGCCACACGGGCAGGAGCAATCACTTCGGAGAGGTAGTAGGCGAGTAGCGCCGAGCCACCGGGCTCTTCAATGTTGGCGTACTTGAATTTGACGTCTTCGATCAGCTTGGAGATCTTGAAATCGCCGTCCGGCTTCACGATGGCCTGGTTGTTGAAGCGTTTGACGGCACTGCCGCGAAACTTGAGCTTGTGGTTCCAGATCGCCTCGGCGCCCGACTTGGGGATCGGGAAGGGGAAGCCGAGTTTGGCGTTATTGACGTTGTCCGTGCCTTCAAGGCTTGCGCTGGTCGCGTTCTTCTTGGTGGCCTCGTAGATTTCTTCGGGGAAGAACCCGGTACGAACCGTCTTGTAGACCGGCATGGTGTAACCGGGGTACTTCTCGAACAGCGCCTTGTGACCCGCGGTCAGCTTGTCGGCGTGCTCCTTGTAATTCTGGGCGGTGATCGTGAACTGCTTGCTGATCACGTCGCCGATCACACTCTCGCGTTTTTCCAGCTCGGAATAGACCATATTCCGGACCTTGACGGGGTCATTCTTGCGCCACTCTTCAAGCTGGCTGCGGGTGAGGTTGAGCTGCTCTTCGTTAAACAGCGCCTGACCTTTCCACTCGGGGATGGAGCCGTCCTCGTTCCCGGCAGCAATGGCGCCAACCGGCGTTAACTCGTTACCAAGCTTTGCGGCCTCGCTCGCCGAAACACCTGCGGTGGCTACGCCCGCCACACTGGTCAGCGTTGCCGCCAGGGTCAGTCTCCAATACTGCATTGGTCACCTCAATTAAGAAATCTGTGTGTCTTCCACGCGGGACCAAAAACAGAAGTAAACCGCTCTCCCCCGCAGGCGGGCAAAGCTAACCCGGTGCCCATGGCACGTCAAGCTGCGTATACTCGCGTCACCGTGTCTGTCGTTGCCAGCGCCAGCGTGCCGGGGGGTGCGACACGGTTTTGCTACACACGCAACACAACGGGGACAAAAACGCATGTCATACGCACGCACTGCCGGAGCCATGCTGCTGCTTGGCGGCATCACCAGCCCGGCTCTCGCCCTGGACTTCAGTTTCGGGGAATTCGGAATCGGCCTGACCAATCGGGTCAGTATTGGCGGACAGTGGCGTATCGAGGATCGCGACCCGGCCCTGCTCGGCAAACTCAATCTTAATCCCTCTTTGTGCGAGGGCGATGACTGCATCTCCTTCTCGGGCGACCCGGCGCCGAACCAACGGCTGGTCGATGCCCCCGGCGGCTTCTTCGCCGACAAGGTCGATGATGGCAACTGGAACTACGACGTCGGTGACATTGTGGCTGGCGTCGCCAAGCTGACAACGGACCTCTCGGTGTCGTGGCGCGACTTCAACTTGAAGGCCCGTGGCATTGCCTTCTTCGACGCCGTGAATACGGACTTCGACGAATTTCACCCGAATAATGTTGACACGGCCCCGCCCGGTGCCGGCGGCTATCAGCCGGAATTTACCCGGCGTGACAGCGGCGTCGAAGACGTGATCGGCAATGACGTTCGACTGCAGGATCTGGCGCTGTCGTACTTCACCTTTCTCGGCGATCGCGGCGTCAACCTGACGCTCGGCCAGGCCAAGATTCGCTGGGGTGAGGCCAACCTGATTGCGGTCAACGCGCTGAATGAAATCAACCCGCCCGACCTGCGCGGCCTGCGCCAGCCCGGTGGGCAGATCAACGAGATCTTCCAGCCTGTTCCGCTGATCGCGATTTCGGGCGACGTGTTTCCGGACTACGGCATCACCGCCGAAGCGTTTTACCAACTGCAGTGGAAGCAGGCCGTCGCCGATCCGGGCGGCGCCTTTTTCGCCGACATCGACGCCTTGTACCGCACCGGCTCGCAAAACTATGCGGCGATCAACCTGGGCCAATTCCCGGAAGACCCCCTGGTTTTTGATGAAGAGCAGAACCGCTTCCGCGGCCAGCATCGCCTGCAGTTTGGCCTTGCGCCGCTGCTGACCGACACCAGCTTTTCGTCTGAG
>JBDNBC010000074.1:0-3117 GCA_039768115.1 Oceanococcaceae bacterium | reverse complement strand
TAACGGTGAAGACAACCGGTTCCTTAATGATCCGCTCGGGCCTGCAAACGGTGGATGCACAGGCCAAGCTCGCGCAATCGCTCGGAACGACAGTTGCCTCAATCCAGACGCTGGAACGCGCAGGCGAGCTCGCGGGTGTGTCCATGTCGGGTATCGAGCAGGCCACAAAAGACCTGACCCGGCGGCTCAGCCAGGCCGCCTCCGGCACCGGTCCCGCCGCCGATGCTTTGGATCGCTTGGGGCTTTCTGCCGAAGGCCTGCTCGGCATGCCACTGGATGCGCGGGTTGATGCCATCAACAGCGCGATCACGGATTTCATCCCCGTGGCCGAGCGTGCGGCCGTGGCCGGCCAGCTCTTTGGCGAAGAAGGCTCCATCGCCATGGCGCGCATCGACAGTGCCACCCTGCGCCAAGCCACGCAGGATCTGCGGGATTTCGGGGTGGTGGTGTCCGAACAGGATGCCGATCAGATCGAACGCACCAATGATGCAATCTCGCGCCTGGGGCTTTTGTGGCGCGGCGTCGCCAACCAGCTGGCTGTCGCCGCAGCACCCGCCCTTGAAGGAACCGTCAATCTGCTTGTGGATTTCGCCAAAGTGACCGGGCCGCTTGGCAAAAGGCTGCGTCTGCTCTTTGACAATCTCGCACGCTTTGGCACCTATGCCGCAACCTTCGTCGGCTTCATGGCGGGCCGCTGGGTTGGCGGGATGGTTGCAGCGGCCCTCTCCGTGCGGGGATTGGCGACCGCTCTGGTATTCTTGAAGGGCGCGCTCATCCGCACCGGCATTGGCGCCCTCATCGTGGGCGCGGGTGAGTTGGTTTACTGGTTCACCCGTCTTGTGCAGGGCGCAGGTGGTTTTGGCGCAGCCATGGGGCTATTGAAGGATGTGGCGTCCGAGGTTTGGCGTAAAGTGTCACTTTCTGCGCAGGCCGCCTGGGCGCGCGTCGAAAGCAGCTGGGCCGCGGCACAGGCCACCATTCTCGATGGGTTCCAGACAGCAACGAACGCGGTGACCAATTGGGCCAACGCGACGCTCAACACCTTCGAGGGCACGTTTCTGGCAGTTCGCGAGATCTGGCAAACGCTCCCGGAGGTCTTTGACCGGATCGGCGTGCTGGCGATCAATGGGCTGGTGACCACAATGGAGACCGGGCTTGCCGGCATCACGGAGGCGGTGAATGCCGTCCTGACCCTTGGCGGGCGCCGTCCCGACTGGGCGATCCCGGCCCCGGACCTCTCGGAGTGGAAAAGCACCGTTCCGGAGGCTGTGCAACTGGGCAGGCGTGCCGCCGAAGCATATGGCCGGGCGTTTGAGGACAATCCGTTTCAGGCGCCTGAACTTTTTGGCGGCATGGCTGACGATGCCCGCGGACGCTCATCTGGCTATACCGAAGCCGCGCGCATTCTCTCTGACGCAGCCGCGAGGCCTTTGACGGCCTGGCAGGCCTTGCGCGCGGTAATGGCCGGCAGCTCTGAAGACGGCACTGCAGCACTTGATGACGCATCGAACTCCGCCGATCGTTTGGCAAGCGCGCTGGCTGATACAGAGAACGGCTTTTCTGGCGCGGACATTGCGGCAGCAGCCGCACAGGCAGGATCTGCCAGCCAAGTCGCCGCCGGACAAATTCGTGATGCCGGCGAGATCGCGGCCAGCGGCTGGGCCGCCGTCAGTGACACGCTGGCCGCCTACGCGCGTGATGCCATGGATTGGGGCAAGGGGCTGGGCGATACACTGGTGGGGGCCTTCCGGTCAGCTGAGGGCGCGTTTCGGGAGTTCGTGACCACTGGGAAAGTTGATTTCAAAGGGCTGGTGGCCTCGATCCTTGAAGACTTGGCGGTGTTGCATTTCCGCAATGCCGTGCTCGGGCCCATCGCCAACGCACTGTCGAGCGCCTTCGGTGGCATTGGCGGTGGGAACGTCACGGCCGCTGTCTCGCACGCGGGCGGGATGGTAGGCCTGTCAGGTCATAGCCGTTCCATTCCGGCATTGGCCTTCGCAGGTGCGCCCCGGATGCATTCCGGTGGCTGGGCAGGATTGCGGCCGGACGAGGTGCCCACCATCCTGCAGCGTGGAGAGCGGGTATTGTCGCGTCGCGAAGTTGCCAGTGCCGGCCAATCCGCTGGACCACAGCGCCTTGATATCTCGGTCAACGTCGCAGGCGCGCGCGGCAATCGCGAGATTGAGGAGATGGTCAATGCCGGCGTCTCGGGCGCACTGCAGCAATATGACCGCCTGGTCGCACCACGCACGTTGGCACGCGTTTCCCAGGATCCGCGGCGGAGAGGCTGATGCTGACCTATCCACTCTCATACGCCCAGTTTCTCGGGGCTCTGCGCGTCGCCGAGGTGACGTTTCGCCTGTCGCATCCGCAAGAGCATACGCGGCTGGGCGATGGCACGGTGATCAGCGCCAGCCTCGGGGCATCACTCTGGACCGGGACGATCCGGTTGGCGCAGGCCAATCATCCAAGGCACGCGCAGATGGAGGCTTTATTGGCGCTAATGGATCAACCGGGTGCCACGTTTCTGTGCCATGATCCGCGATATGTTGGGCCGACTGGTGATCCGACGGGCACAGTCCTTGGCAGCCGGACCGTCACGATCCACACGGTGGCCAGCACTCTGCGCGAGCTGCGCATCACCGGGCTGCCAAGCGGATATGTCCTGAGCGCGGGCGATATGCTTGCGTTTCAATACGGCAGCAGCCCCATCCGCTACGCGCTGCACCGCATTGTGGTCGGCGGCACTGCCTCCGGTATCGGCCTATCGCCCTTGCTGGAAGTGGTGCCGAACCTGCGCCCCGGTGTCGTCGCCGGGCTCACCGTTTCGCTAATCCGCCCAGCCTGCAAGGCACGGCTGCTGCCAGACCCAACCTATGGCGCGGGACGGCAGGCACTCAGCCGCGGGGCCAGTTTCGATTTCATCCAGACGCTGCGGTGACCTGTTTACTGCTGGGCTGTGTGCTGGAAAGACAATTTGTAACCAAGAGCGCGGGCCACCTGAGACAGCGTGCTCAACGTCGGATTGCCACCCTGTCGGAAGGATTTGTACATGACTTCACGACTGACATTTGCAGACGCCGCGATTTCAGTCATGCCACGGGCACGGGCAATATC
>JBDNBC010000073.1:0-6137 GCA_039768115.1 Oceanococcaceae bacterium | reverse complement strand
TCCTTGCGCAAAGTGGAAAGCAGCAAATCCATCAGCAGCGAGACTTCGCTGGCCGGCCGCTGCCAGTTCTCCGAGGAGAAGGCGTACAGCGTCAGCGCCGGCAGCCCGATATCACTGGCATGTTCGATGATGCGCCGCGCCGCCTTGCCCCCGGCCCGGTGACCAAAGCCACGCGGGCGCCCCCGGGCCTGTGCCCAGCGGCCATTGCCATCCATGATGATCGCCACATGTTGCGGCCCGCCCTCCGCCGACATGCGCATCAGACCGACATCATCTCCTGCTCCTTGGCGTCGAGCAGCTTGTCTACTTCGGCCACGGCATCATCGGTGATTTTCTGAATTTCTCCGGTGCCGCGACGCTCATCGTCTTCGGAGATCATCTTTTCCTTGACCATCTCCTTGAGTTCATTGTTGGCATCGCGGCGGATATTGCGGATCGCAATCTTGGCGTTCTCGCCTTCCGCACGCATAACCTTGACCAGATCGCGCCGCCGCTCTTCCGTCAACGGCGGAATGACAATGCGCATGGTGGTGCCGGCGGTATTCGGGTTGAGGCCGAGGTCCGACTGCAGGATCGCCTTTTCGATCTTGCCGACCATGTCCCGCTCCCATGGCGTGATGCTGATGGTCCGGGCATCTTCGGCCACTACGTTGGCGCACTGCGACAGCGCCGTCTCGGAGCCGTAGTAATCGACGGTGACGTGATCGAGCAGCGAGACGTTCGCCCGCCCTGTACGCAGCTTGGCCAGTTCCAGCTTGAGGTTCTCGACGCTCTTCGTCATGCGCTGACGGGCGTCCTTCTTGATGTCGTTGATCATTCGTTGCCTGTATCGACGCGGGTCGCCGTCCGGGTATCACCACGCAGGATGCGGGCGAGATCTCCGGGGCGGGTCATGTCATAGACCATCAGCGGCAGTGCGTTGTCGCGCAACAGCACGATCGCGGTCTGATCCATGACCTTGAGGTTGTTGTTGAGCACGTCATCGTAGCTGATCCGCTGAAAGCGCTGGGCCTCAGGATTGCGCACCGGGTCACTGTCATAGACGCCATCCACCTTGGTCGCCTTGAGCATCAGCTCCGCTTCGATTTCGATCGCCCGCAGCGCCGCCGCGCTGTCCGTGGTGAAGAAGGGGTTTCCGGTGCCGGAGGCAAAAATCACGACCCGGCCCTTCTCCAGATGACGAATTGCCCGGCGCCGGATGTAGTCCTCGCAGACTTGGTTGATGCGCAACGCAGACTGGACGCGTACCGCGACCCCGGCCTGCTCGAGCCCGTCTTGCAAGGCCAGGGCGTTGATCACGGTGGCCAGCATCCCCATTTGATCGCCGGTGACCCGGTCCATGCCCCCACCGGCCAGGCCGGCGCCACGGAAGATATTGCCGCCGCCGACCACCAGCGCGACCTCGACTCCGGCCTGAACCAGCGGCACGATCTCACCGGCCAGATAGTTCATCACCGCCGGGTCAATACCGTAATCCTGCTGCCCCATCAGCGCTTCGCCGGAGAGTTTCAGCAGGATGCGTTTGTAAACGAACGCCCCATCCGCAGATGACGCCGCTGGCGCGGGGGGGTGAGAGTCAATCATGCCGGTCGCTCCGAATTGAAAACGCGAAAATCAAGACAGTGGCCGGCGCCCCGGCCATGCCACAGCCAAAAAAAGGCCCCGATCAACGGGGCCTCATCATGCTGTGCGATAGGTCTCAGCCCTTGGCTGCCGCGGCCTGTGCGGCCACTTCGTCAGCAAAGTTGGACTCTTCCTTTTCGATGCCTTCACCGACGACCAGCCGCTGGAAGCCAAAGACCTGCGCGCCCTTGCTCTTCAGCAACGCGGCAACGGTCTGCTCCGGGTCCTTCACGAAGGGCTGTCCCATCAAAGTGATTTCGGCCAGGTACTTGCGCAGCCGGCCCTGAATCATCTTTTCGATGATCTCCATCGGCTTGCCCGAACCTTCGGCCTGCGCAATCAGTACCCGCTTTTCCTTTTCCACCTCGTCGGCCGACACGCTGGACTCGTCCAGGAATGCCGGATTGCTGGCCGCGATGTGCAGGGCCAGATCCAGCCCCAGGTCCGCATCGCCGCCCTGGTAGGACACCAGCACGCCGATGCGCCCACCGTGGATGTACTGACTGATCTGACCGTCGCTAGTCACCAGCGTGGCCCGCCGCAACGTCATGTTCTCGCCTAGCTTGGCAATCAGGGCCCGGCGCGTGGCGTCGATGCTCTGGCCGTTGTCATCCGCCGCCAGCAAGGCCTCCACATCCGTCGTGTTGCCGTCCAGCGCCGCTTGTGCCGCCGCGTCAGCCAGGGCGAGGAAGTCCTCGTTCTTGGCGACGAAGTCGGTTTCACAGTTGAGCTCGACCATGGCCGCACGCTTGCCATCGGCCGACACTGCCGTACGGACCACGCCTTCAGCCGCTACACGGCTGGCTTTTTTATCCGCCTTGGCCTGGCCGTCGGCACGCATTTTTTCGATTGCGGCCTCGATGTCACCATCGACAGCTTCAAGCGCCCGTTTGCAGTCCATCATCGCGGCGCTGGTGCGCTCACGCAGTTCTTTTACTAATGCAGCTGTAATCGCCATGGAATCAGGGTTGTCCTTCGTAATCGTGAAAAATCAGGCGGAGTCGCCAGCCGGCGCCGCCGCATCCGTCGCGGGGGCGGCTGCCGGAGCCGGCTCGGCCGCAGGCGCCGCTGCAGGCGCGGGCGCCGCCTCGGCCGCCGGCGCCTCAGTGCGAATGCCCTTGGCATCCAGCACAGCGTCCGCGATCGCCGCCGTGTACACCGCGATCGCGCGAATGGCGTCGTCGTTACCCGGCACCACGATATCCACACCATCCGGCGAGTTGTTGGTATCCACCACACCGATTACCGGGATGCCCAGCTTGTTGGCCTCCCGGACGGCGATGTTTTCGTAGCCCACATCAATAATGAACAGCGCGTCTGGCAAGCTCGACATGTTTTCGATCCCGCCGAGGCTGGCTTGCAGCTTCTCGTACTCGCGGGTCAGCGTCAGCTGCTCCTTTTTAGTCATGCGGTACTTGGTTTGCCCTTCTTCCAGGCGCTCGCGCAGTTCCTGCATCCGCTTGATCGAGCCCTTGACCGTCTTGAAGTTGGTCAGCATGCCGCCCAGCCAGCGACGGTCGACATAGGGCATGTCGCAGCGCTGAGCCTCCGCAGCAATGATTTCCTGGGCCGCCCGCTTGGTGCCTACAAACAGCACCTTGCCGCCGTCGGCCACAACACGACCAGCCGCATTACAGGCCTCCCGCAGCAGCGGCAGCGTGTCTTCCAGGTTGATGATGTGAATCTTGTTGCGCGCCCCAAAAATGTAGGGCTGCATTTGCGGATTCCAGTAACGGGTGCGATGCCCGAAATGCGCGCCGGCTTCGAGCAGCTGACGCATCGTGACTTGTGCCATTTTGTAACTCCAGAGTGTTGGGGTTGAAACAAATGTCGATCCCCCACCTTCGCTCTGGCAGAAACTGCGCAAAGACCCCGAAGGCTGTGGGGTGCCCCGGCAAAGGGCTGACCGACACGAAATGAGTGCTGCATTGCAGCGAGTGCGCGCGCTTTATACCATAGCGGGCTAACCGACTCCAAGACGCCGGGCCATAACCGCCGCGTCAATCCCCGCCCCCGCATGCCCCTAACGATAAAAACCCCCGCCGAGCAGCAGGTCATGCGCGAGGCCGGCCGCAAGGCCGCGCAAGTGCTTGAGATGATCGCCCCGCATGTCGAGGCTGGTGTCACTACCGAAGCTCTCGACCAGATTTGTCATGACTACATAGTTAATGAGCTCAACGCCATCCCGGCGCCGCTGAACTACCGTGGTTTTCCCAAGTCCATCTGTACCTCGGTCAATCATGTGGTGTGCCACGGCATTCCGGGACCTAAGCAGCTGAAGAATGGCGACATCATTAATATCGACATCACGGTGATCCACGAAGGCTTTCACGGCGACACCAGCCAGATGTTTTTCGTCGGCGACCCGCCGGTCCGGGCCCGACGCCTCAGTGAAGTCGCTCGCGAGGCCATGGTTGCCGGCATCCGCGCCGTGCGCCCGGGTCTGCGCCTGGGCGACCTCGGCCAGATCATCCAGCAGGTCGCCGAAGCCCAGCGCTTCAGCGTGGTCCGGGAGTACTGCGGCCACGGCATCGGCCGTGAGTTTCATGACGATCCCCAAATCCTGCACTACGGCCGTCGCGGCGACGGGATGGAACTTGTCGAAGGCATGTGTTTCACGATTGAGCCGATGATCAATGCCGGCCGGCGCGAAGTGAAGCTGCTGCCCGATCAGTGGACCGTCGTTACCCGTGACCGCTCGCTCTCGGCGCAGTGGGAGCACACCATTCTGGTCACCGCAGACGGCCATGAAGTCCTGACCCGGCGCCAGGGAGAAGAGCTCTGAGCGGGCTCGCCGCCGCCCGGGTAGTTTCCGAGCGCGCCTTGCTGGAACAGCTGGGGCCGGATACCGACCCGCTCGACCCGCCGCGCCTGCGCAACGCGTTGCAATGGGTCCGTGACCAGCATTACACCGCTTTCCAGGATCAGGCCGAAGCCAGCGAACTGGTGGCGGAATACACCCAGATCGTCGACGACATCCTGCGCCGGGTGTGGACCACCACGGTCCGCAACGCGCACTGCGCATTGCTCGCGGTTGGCGGCTATGGCCGGGGCGAGCTGCTGCCGCATTCGGATATTGATGTCCTGCTGCTGACGCCCGATACCCTGGATGCCGAGACCTCCACGGCGTTGGAAAACTTCATCCGCACCTGCTGGGATTGCGGTCTCGAGCTGGGGCACAGCGTCCGCTCGCTGGATGTCTGTGCCGAAGAAGCCGCCGCCGACATCACCATCGTGACCAACCTGATGGAAGCGCGACCGCTCTGCGGTGACAGCGCCCTGGCCGACGCCCTGGCCCGCCGCGTGGCCCCCGACCAGTGCTGGCCGGCCCGGGCGTTTTTTGAAGCCAAACGGGATGAGCAGCGCAACCGCTACGCGCGCTTTGACGATACGGCCTACAAACTCGAGCCCAACGTCAAGGAAGGCCCCGGCGGCCTGCGTGACCTGCAGACCATCCTCTGGCTGACGCAGCGCCTGCACGGCACCGGCCGGCTCGAGGATCTGGCCCGCAACGGGCTGCTCAGCCCCACCGAAATCAGTGACCTGCGGAACGGGCGCAACCAGCTCTGGCGGGTGCGCTTTGCGCTGCACATGCTCACCGGCCGCCGTGAGGACCGGCTGCTGTTCGATCATCAGGTGCGCCTTGCCGAGATGTACGGATACGCTGACCAGAGCGCCAACCTCGCGGTCGAGCAGTTCATGCAGCTCTACTACCGCACCATCAAGATGCTGTCGGTGCTCAATGACATCTTCGTGCAGCTTTTTGAAGAGCAGATCAGCGACACCCCGGCGACCGAAATTCCCGTGGATGAGGATTTCATCCTGCGCGGCCGCTACCTCTGCGCCCGTGATGACGACGTATTCCGGCGGCGGCCGTTAAACCTGTTGCGCGTGTTCGCGGTATGGATGCATGAGGAAACCGCGCGCGATGTCAGCGGGCTGTCGGCACAGACGCTCCGGCTGGTGCGCCGCGACCGCAACCTGATCGATGCGGCGTTTCGCAGCAATCATGATGCCCGCGCGCTGTTCATTGCCCAGTTGCGCAGCGACCAGGGAGTCACCCGCACCTTGCGGCGCATGAACCGATATGGCGTGCTCGGCCGGTATCTGCCGGCATTCGGGCGGATCATCGGGCGCATGCAGTACGACCTGTTCCACCAGCTCACGGTGGATGAACACACGCTGTTCGTGGTGCGCAATATCCGCCGTCTGGCGATGGAGCGCTTCCGGCACGAGTACCCAGACTTCAGCGACATCCATGACAAGCTGCCGCGACCGGAACTGCTGATTCTCGCCGGCCTGTTTCATGACATCGCCAAGGGCCGCGGCGGCGACCATTCCGAACTGGGTGCCGATGATGCCGTGACCTTTTGCCGGGAGCATGGGCTGTCCACGGCGGATCAACAAACCGTGGCATGGCTGGTGAAGAACCATCTGCTGATGAGCCTGACGGCCCAGCGCGAAGATGTATCCGACCCCGACGTCATCAACAGCTTCGTGGCCAAGGTGGAGTC
>JBDNBC010000072.1:0-6261 GCA_039768115.1 Oceanococcaceae bacterium | reverse complement strand
GTCGGTGGCGGTGGCAGCAACACCGTCAACCAGATGGTCGAGGCCGGCATCAAGGGCGTCGAGTTCATTTGCGCCAACACTGATGCCCAGCATCTGCGCCGGTGTGGCGCCGACGTCCTGCTGCCCATCGGCCAGCAGATCACCCGTGGCCTGGGCGCCGGGGCTGACCCGAACGTTGGCCGTCAGGCGGCGCTGGAAGACCGTGATCGCATCGTCGAGTTGATCGACGGCACCGACATGCTGTTCATCACCGCCGGCATGGGCGGTGGCACCGGTACCGGCGCGGCACCGGTGGTGGCCGAGATCGCCCGCGAGATGGGCATTCTGACCGTCGCGGTCGTGACCAAGCCCTTCCAGTTCGAGCGTGCCAAGCGGATGGCCGTAGCCAAGCACGGCATCGAAGAACTGAACAAGCATGTGCACTCGCTGATCGTGATCCCGAACGAGCGTCTGTTGCCGGTGCTGGGCAAGGGCGTGTCGATGCGCGAAGCCTTCCGGGCCTCCAACGATGTGCTGCACAACGCGGTGCAGGGTATTGCCGAGATCATCAACTGCGAAGGCATCGTCAACGTCGACTTTGCCGACGTGAAGAAGGTCATGGGCGTGCAGGGCATGGCGATGATCGGCATCGGCCGCGGCAAGGGCGAGGATCGCGCTACCGAGGCGGCGACCAGTGCGCTGGCCTGCCCGCTGCTTGAAGAGCTGAACATCCAGGGCGCCGAAGGCCTGCTGGTCAACATCACCGGCAAGGACCTGACCATCGACGAGTACACGACGGTGATGGAGAAGATCTCCGAGTCGGCGTCCGAAACCGCCGAAGTCATCGTCGGTACGGTCGACGACGAGAGCATCGGCGAAGAGCTGCGCGTCACCGTGGTGGCCACGGGCCTCGACAGCGTGTTCAAGAAGCAGGTGCAGCCGGAGTCCAGCAAGGTCGCGCCTATTGGCGGCAATGCGGCCTACCGCGGTCTGCAATCGCCGGCGATTGATCGCAAGCCGGGTCAACCCGGACGGCCTTCTGCCGTGGTGGCACCGCCACTGGGTACGGTTGGAAATGCCGCCGAAAAAGCGGAAGAAGACACCTATGAATACATGGATGTCCCCGCCTTTCTGCGTCGGCAGGCGAACTGATCGGCTATCCTTGCGATAGTTTTGTTGCGTTGCACAATAAGCCGTATTGCCCGTATAGTGGGTGATTCGGAGGAGCGCGCCGCCCGATCGGGGGCGGCGCTATCCTTGCACGGACAACGGTTATGGATAGTTTGCAAACCACACTACGCGACACAGTTCATCTGACGGGCATCGGTCTGCACTCGGGCAATCCGGTGCGGATGGACATGCTGCCGGCTGGTGTGAACACTGGTGTCGTATTTGAGCGCCCCGGCGCCAACGGACAATGGCACCGCGTGCCAGCCAATGCGGAGCTGGTCACCGAGACCACCCTGTGTACAGCGTTGACTTGTGATGGTCAGCGCGTAGCCACGGTAGAGCATCTGCTCTCGGCGGTGGCGGGACTGGGTCTGGACAATGTCATCATCCGGCTTTCTGCGGCCGAAGTGCCCATCGTGGACGGCAGTGCCGGCCCCTTTGTTTTCCTGATTCAGTCGACCGGACTGCTCACCCAGGACGCGCCGCGCAAGTATCTGGAGATTCGTCAGCCCGTGCAGGTAGAGGATGGCGACAAGTGGGCGCGTATCGCCCCGCATGACGGCTATCGTCTGAGCTTTTCCATTGACTTTGAGCACCCTGCCATCGAGGCGGGGCAGTGCGTCACTGTCGATATGAGCCCGGAGTCCTTTGTTCGCGAGCTCAGTCGCGCCCGCACCTTCGGTTTTTTGCGCGACATCGAATATCTGCGCCAGCATGACATGGCGCTGGGCGGCAGCCTCGACAATGCCATCGTGCTCGACGATTACCGGGTTCTGAATGACGAGGGGCTGCGCTATGGCGATGAATTCGTACGCCACAAGGTGCTGGACGCCGTAGGCGATCTCGCCCTGCTAGGCCACCCGGTCCGCGGCCACTACACCGGATTCAAGGCCGGCCACGCGCTGAATAACCAACTGGCACGCGCTGTTCTGGCCGATGCCGCCAATTACCGTATCGTTGAAGCGGCGGAGCAGCCAGCCTGCGATGGCATGATTGCTGCTAGCGCATAAGCCGCAGGGAATGGGATCAGGACGGGTGAAACAGCTCGGCCCGGACCAGAACCCGACAACGGGTAATCCCCAGACGTTCGCTACTTTTTACGCTTTGCACGATGTGCGATTCGCGATACCTTATATCGGAGGCCCAGGCCGGGGTGTCGCAGAAGATGATCAACGTGTCGCCTTGGACACAACCGATCTTCAAATGCTGCCGAACAGTGTGGGGGAGAACCTTGTCGATGCAAGTGGCAATGCGCTGGTGAAGCGCTACGCGGTCCCATATCGGGTCCAGCGCATTGTCCAGCGCTTCAAAGAGATTGCGGCCGGTAGTCATCGGGTGCGACCAGAACGATAGGAATCCATGGATGGTACGTCGGGACAATCCGAAACGACTCACAGTATGGCCGATCGCGGCCGTGGCTCTGGTGATCAGCGCATTTGCGCTGGGCCGGGTATCCGCGCCTCCCACCGTGGTGGCGGGCAGCGAATGGAGTGAGCTGCGGGAAATCCGGATGCAGCTCGATAACGAGCAGCAGCGCCTGAATAGCGCGCAGGAATCCGCGCGCTCCCAGCGACTGGAGATGGCGCGCGAACTGGGACGAGTTCAGGCCGGCCTGGATCGCCTTGATGCTCTGGGCCAGACCCTTGCCGAAATGGCGCTGATTGACGATGAGCTGTTTGGTTTTGGCAGCGAACCGCCCCGCGGGGGGCCGGAAATCACCGAAGCCAGTATCGATATCAGCGATATGCCTTTTGGCGATATTTCCACTCAGCTCGAAATGCGCCGTCGACAGCTCGATATCCTTGAGCACCTGATTGTGGTGTCGCAGTTGCAGGAGCAGGCATCGCCGCAGGGATGGCCCGTGAAGGCGGGCTGGGTCTCGTCAGTATTCGGCACCCGTCCGGATCCGTTCAGTGGTCGCCGCAGCCCGCATCATGGGCTGGACTTCGCCGCGCCCATGGGTTCAGAAATTGTCTCCGTGGCCTCGGGTGTGGTGGTGTTTTCCGGGTTGAGGACAGGGTATGGCCACTGTGTCGAAATTAACCACGGCAACGGCTACGTCACCCGATATGCCCACAATCAACGCAATCTGGTGCGCGTAGGCGACCGGGTCGACAAGGGGCAGGTCATTGCTCACGTAGGTATGTCCGGCCGTGCCACGGGGCCGCATCTGCATTTTGAGGTGATCGTGGACGGTGTGCGTATCGATCCGGCGCAATTTGTAGCCGAGGCGCGTCAGCGCTGAGTGATCGGGCGCGGTTGCTCACGCGACCGCGCAAGTCGCCCGCTACAATACTCGGGTTGTTTTCATTACAACGGGGCAAGCGCCCCGTTTTGCATTTTTATGGCCCAGATTCTCTCGCGCATTTTCGGTAGCCGCAATCAGCGCGTCGTCGCCAAGCTCGACGACATGGTGCGTAAGGCGGGCAGCCTCGAGGAGGGGCTCAAAGCCCTGGACGATGCGGCACTGACGGCGAAAACCGCGGAGTTCAAGCAGCGACTGGAGGCAGGGGAATCGCTCGATGCCCTAATGCCGGAAGCCTTTGCCGTCGTGCGCGAAGCGGGCCGGCGTGTACTGGGCATGCGTCATTTTGATGTGCAGCTGGTCGGCGGGGCGGTGCTGCATCAGGGCCGTATTGCGGAAATGCGCACCGGTGAAGGCAAGACCCTGGTGGCCACGCTGCCGGTGTATCTCAATGCCCTGACGGGCAAGGGCGTACATGTCGTGACCGTCAACGACTATCTCGCCCGACGTGACTCGGCCTGGATGGGCCAGCTCTATGCCTTTCTCGGCCTGAGCACGGGTGTCGTGGTCCACGGCCAGAGCAGCGAGGAGAAGCGCGCGGCCTACGCCTGCGACATCACCTACGGGACCAACAACGAATTCGGCTTCGATTATCTGCGCGACAACATGGCCTTCCGCACGGACGATAAGGTCCAGCGCGGGCATGTCTATGCGGTGATCGATGAGGTCGACTCGATCCTGATCGATGAGGCGCGTACGCCACTGATCATCTCCGGGCCGACCGACGACAACCCCGATCTGTACCGGCGGATGAACACGCTGGTACCCAAGCTGAAAAAGCAGGAAGAGGAAGACGGCCCCGGCGACTTCAGCATTGAAGAGAAGAATAAGCAGATCTTCCTGACCGAATCCGGCCACCAGCACGTCGAAGAACTGTTCATCGAGGCCGGGCTGGTCAGTGAGGGCTCGCTGTACGACGCCCGCAACATTATCCTGATGCACCACCTGACCGCGGCCCTGCGTGCGCATCATTTGTACAGCCGCGATGTCGAGTACATCGTACGCAACGGCCAGATCATCATCATCGATGAGTTTACCGGGCGGATGATGCCGGGCCGGCGCTGGTCCGACGGCCTGCACCAGGCCGTTGAGGCCAAGGAAGGCGTGCCGATCCAGCAGGAAAACCAGACGCTCGCCTCGATCACCTTCCAGAACTTCTTCCGCCTTTACGACAAGCTCTCGGGCATGACCGGGACGGCCGATACCGAGGCCTTCGAATTCCAGCAAATTTATGGGCTGGAAGTCATTGTCGTGCCGACCAACAAGCCGATGATTCGCGACGATCAGGGCGACCTGGTGTTCATGACCGCGCGCGAGAAATTCGAGGCCATTGCCGAAGACGTCAAGGACGCTGTTGAGCGCGGCCAGCCGGTGCTCGTCGGCACGGCGTCCATTGAAACCTCGGAAGTGGTATCGCGTCTGCTCCACGAAAAGGGCGTCAAACATGAAGTGCTCAACGCCAAGCAGCACGCGCGTGAAGCCGAAATCGTTGCGCAGGCCGGTAGCCCCGGTGCAGTCACCATCGCCACCAACATGGCGGGCCGCGGCACGGACATCGTGCTTGGCGGCAGTCTCGAGGCCGAACTGGCCGGCATCGCGGAAGAGGACACCACCGCGCGCGAGGCCGCGCGCAAGAGCTGGGAAGAGCGCCATGCCAAAGTGCTCGAAGCCGGCGGCCTGTATGTGCTGGGGTCCGAGCGCCACGAATCGCGGCGTATCGACAATCAGTTGCGCGGTCGCTCTGGCCGCCAGGGTGATCCGGGCCGAACACGGTTCTATCTGTCGCTCGAAGACAACCTGATGCGCATCTTCACCCCGCCGCGCCTGCAGGCCATGCTCAAGGGCCTCGGGATGGAGGAGGGCGAAGCCATCGAGCATAAATGGGTCTCGCGCTCAATCGAAACCGCGCAGCGCAAGGTCGAAGCACACAACTTCGACATCCGCAAAAACCTGCTTGAATACGACAACGTCGCCAATGATCAGCGTCGGGTCATTTACGAGCAGCGCGACGAGTTGCTTTCCGGTGATGACGTCAACGATGTGGTCGAAACCATCCGTGCCGACGTCATCACCAAGATGTTCCGCAGTTATGTGCCGGCCGGGGCGCCGGAGGAACTGTGGCGGCTCGACGATCTGAAGGAGGCCTTGACCCGTGAGCTGGCGCTGCCCGCCGACCCGGCGCAATGGGCCGAAGACGACAAGAGCCTGACCGATGACGCGATGCTGGAACGCATCCAGACCCAGGTCGCTGAGGCCTACGCAGCCAAGCGAGAAGCGGTAGGCGGGGCATCGCTTGATCACTTCGAGAAGGCGATGATGCTGCAGGTGCTCGACACCCTGTGGCGCGAGCATCTGGCCAGCATGGACGACCTGCGACGCGGCATTCACCTGCGCGGCTACGCGCAGAAAGACCCGAAGCAGGAGTTCAAGCGCGAAGCCTTTGGCATGTTCCAGGAGCTGCTCGAGCGCTACAAGCAGGAGGTCACCACCATCCTCTGCAAGGTTCAGATTCAGCGGCCGGAAGATGTGCAGCGGGTCGAGCCCGCGCCGGTCGAACGCGAGATGCACTTCGAGCACGCCGATGCGCAAAGTGCGCTGGCGGCCGATGAAGCGGCCGCTGCGCAAGGTGCGGCTGCTGGTGCCAGCGGTAGTGGCGCCGCGCCCGCGGCGGGTGCGCCGGTCGCCAGGGCCCGCCCCGCGCGCGCGCCGGCGCCCAAGCCTGCAACCCAGGTGCGGCAGATGCCCAAGGTGGGGCGCAATGAGCCCTGCCCCTGTGGCTCCGGGAAGAAATACAAGCAGTGCCACGG
>JBDNBC010000071.1:0-7478 GCA_039768115.1 Oceanococcaceae bacterium | reverse complement strand
GATCCCGCGCGGCATTACGGGGATACTGGGGCGCAATCCGCACCAGCGGAATCAGCTCGCCATCGCCGGTGAAGTCCGAGGCCTTTTGATAGCTCCCCAGGAACGGGCCACCCCCGGCGCTCACCGGCAGCTTGACGTTGGGAACCTCAAACTTCTGCGGCTGCGGGTTGGGCTTGTTGGTTTCGGCCACCTTCATCTTCGGTGGCGGCGGCGGTTTCTTGGGCGGCGGCGGCTTCTTCGGCAACTCGCGTTTGCGGGTTTCCGTGCTCTCATCGCGCTTGAGGCGGACAAAGTCGACGCCACCCAGCCCTGGCGCCTTGTCCACGTCCTTGGACTGACCCAGCACCAAGTACTGCATCAACCAGAACAGGAACAGAGCGACGGCAACCGCCCCGCCCAGGGCTGCGAGAAGTCGTATCACGATGTCGTCCTACTGCTCACCGCTGTTGGCCGCAATCGAGACGTTGTACACGCCCGCTGAACGCACCTGGTCCATCACTTCCACCAGCACCCCGGTCTGTGATTCCTTGTCGGCAATGATCACCACCGAGCCTTCGGGGTTTTCCGCGTGCAGACGCTCGGTATTGGCACGCACCGCTCGCAGCTCAACCTTGCGCTTGTCCATCCAGATGTCGCCGTTGGGCTTGATGGCAATCAGGATATTGCCGCGCTCCTTCTTTTCTGCCGTATTGGCATTCGGCCGCGACACGTCGATGCCCGTTTCCTTGACGAACGACGTCGTGACGATGAAGAAGATCAGCATGATGAAGACGATGTCCAGCATCGGCGTCATGTTGATCTCGGCTTCTTCTGCTGCGCCGTGGTGTTTGCGTCGCATGACTTAATTCTCGTGAGAGTGAACGCCAAGTTCATCGTTGAGATAGTCAGTCTCTCGGCGTACAACTTGTTCGAAATGGGAGCTGAAATACAGCCCGGACAAAGCAACGACCATGCCCGCCATGGTCGGCAACGTGGCTTTGGAGACCCCGGCCGCCATCGCCCGTGCGTTGCCGGTACCAAGAACGGCCATGACATCAAAGACCTGCACCATCCCCGTCACCGTGCCCAGCAAACCCAGCAAGGGGCACAGTGCGATGATCGTCTTGATCAGACCAATCGATTGCTTGAGCGTGCGGTTGGCCTCACTGACCAACGCTTCACGCTGGCGCCGCGCCTGCCAGCTGGCATATTCGCCACGGGCCCGCCAGCGCTCGATGATCCCGGCAGCAATCCCCGGAAACTCGCGACGGTAAAACATCAGGCGCTCAATGATCAGCGCCCAGAGCAATACCGCGACCACCAGGATCAGCCAGAGCACCGACCCCCCGGTTTCGAGAAAGTCCCGGATGGCAGTAAAGACTTCCACCGCCGTTAGGCCTTCGAGCTGCCCGTACGCTCAGCCACCAGGCCGGCCGATTCTTCTTCCAGAATCTGCACCAGCCCTTTGGAGCGTCCGCTCAACCACTGATGCAGCATTACCATCGGGATGGACACCACCAGACCAAGAACCGTCGTTATCAGCGCCTGCGAGATCCCACCCGCCATCAACTTCGGATCGCCGGTTCCAAACAGCGTGATGGCCTGGAAGGTCTGGATCATGCCGGTGACGGTTCCCAGCAGCCCGAGTAGCGGTGCCACGGCGGCGAAAATCTTGAGCGCGGCGAGACGCTTCTCGAGGTCCGGCACTTCCTTGATGATGGCCTCGTCCAACCGGGACTCGATGGTTTCCAGATCGGCGTTGGGGTCTTTCTCATAGGCATGCAGGACACGGCCTAACGGGTTGTCCTCACGCGCCGGCGCATTGCGCTGTTCGGCCATCTGGCGGCCGGTCCGGGTCAGCGTCAGCGCACGCTCCAGCGCCATCAGCAAACCCACCAGACCGATGGCCAGAATCACGTAGCCAACCAGACCGCCCTGCTGAATCCGCTCGCCCAGACTGGGGGCCCGCACCAGCACCGACAGCAATGCGCCGCGGGTGGGGTCAAGCGCCATGCGGCTGACGCCGCTGTCAGCGTCCTGTACGTCGCTTGCCATGCCGCCAAAACGGCCCGGCGGCTGGCGCTCGAGCTCTGCCAGTGTCTGCGTATCCGGCTGCCAGACCAGGAATTTGCCATCCGACACGGCGGTGAAGGCACCGACCCGCACCACATCACGCGGCTGCTCGGCACCATCGGGCCCGATAACGTTGGTGTTGAAGGCAACGACACGACCGGTTTCGGTCATTTCGCGCTGCATCTCGAACCACAGGCGCTCGAGTTTCTCAATGGAGGGCAGCTCTTTGGATCGCCCCAGCTCGTCGAGGAAGGCATCACGCTCTACGCCCGGTTGCGACGACACATAAGAGCCCTGAGCGATGCCACGCAGGTCTCCGGCGACCTGCCGAACGACGCCGAACATTTCCCCCAGCTGCCCAACCTTGAGGGTCAGGGATTCCTCCAGCTCGGCCAGGGCCTTGTCGTTTTCTTCGAACGCGGTCAGCAGCTCTTCGCTGCGGCGCTCCTGCGTAGCCAGCTCTGCCCGGGATTCACGCAACAGGTTGGCCTGCTGATCACGGCGCTCCCGGAAGCGCTTCTCGCGCGCCTCATTCGCCGCCCGCTCATTGGCGCGTGCGTCGCGGGTTTGCTGCAGCAGCTCCAGCAGTGGGTCGCTGGCTTGCGCCACGGCAAGGCCTGGGAAGATCAGGGCGGCGGACAATACGATGTGTTTCAACATGGGATGCCGTCCTACTGTTTTGCCGGGGCCGCTACGGGCACGATGAGAAGGTCAGGTGCCGTTTGCTTGCGCGCGATACGCAGCCCGTCGCGGACCGCGGTCTTGTAACTGTTGTCGGCCACGAAGCTGCGGGTTGCGGTATCGAAGTACCCGGTGGTGCCCGCGTCGAGGGTCTGATACATCAGCGCCACCCGGCCCACGCGCAGGAAGTCAACGACCTTGTTGGTGCCATCGAGCGCAAGCTCGCCCTGATAGGCCTCGATCGTGCGACCAAACTCCATTTCGGTTTGGTAGGCCTCGACGATGCGTCGGTATTTCTCTGACGTGCTGACATCGGCGCGATCCATGGTCTCGCGCAGATCATTGACGCGACGGGTCCGTTCGCCGAGCAGGAAGGGCAGATCGAGCTCGACGAACTGTTCGAGCGTGTCGATCATGCGCAGCATCATCGGCACCACTTCGCGCGATACGTCATTGATCTGCTCCAGCTGACGCTGGATCGATTCCATCTCCGCGACCTGCGACGCAATCTGCTTTTCGAGCTGCCGGTTGTACCGCTTGAGACTGTCGGTCTCGCGCGTGGTCACCCGGTACTCCGTCAGCAGTTGTTCCGCCTCGTCGTCGAGTTGATTGATGGCGACCTGCGTTTGCCGCGCATCGGCATCGATGCGCTGCTGCAGGTTCAGCGAGCTGTCCAGCGTATTGGCCAGGACCGGAGATGTCGCGAGGACACCCGCGGCCGCCAGAAGGACGACGATTCGCGTCTTGGGCATGGTGGCGTGCTTCTTCGGATTGTTCATGGAATACAGGACCGCCTAGCAAAGTGCGGGCCATTCAAGGTTCTTCAAAACGCGGTTTGTAGCACGGCATCGGCGCACTGTCCACGTGCACTAAACAATTACTAGAGCTGTTTACGTGGCGTCGCAATCGATGGCCACACTCAACAAGCTCTTTGCTAATCAAAGACATGCGTCAGCGGCCATGAACCACGCTCTATCTCTATATATGGGCCCGCGCTGATGCCGGCTCGGAGCCACCGTCTCCGCGCGCCGGTCGGGTTACGGGATGAGTTGTCGCCCCCCGTTTGGACGAACGCCGCACCATCCCGGCCCACACCGGTAACACCGCACTTGGCACGGGCGTTGCTTGGAAGCATCGGGAACCACGCACATCCGTGTGTGGCATTAACTTGAGATGTATCAGGAGAGATTTGATGAACTTCAAGCGTTTGGCAGTTGTAGCGACTCTGGGGTCGGCAGCAGTTTCGGGGGCAGCGCTGGCTGAGGTGTCGGTCAACGTCGGTGTGACCAGTCAGTACCTGTTCCGTGGGTTGGCGCAGTCAGACGGCGCCGCAATTAATGGCGGCATCGACTACGCAGCCGACTCCGGCTTCTATGCCGGCACATGGGCATCGACGATCGGCTTCGGCGGTACGCCAAACCTGGACGGCGGTGGCTCCACCGGTGCCGAAGTCGACGTGTATGCGGGCTTTGGTGGCGAAGCGGGCGGCATGGCCTACGACGTCGGCCTCATCTACTACTGGTACTCAGAAGAAGATGAGAACGACATGCCGGACCCGTCGTACAACACGATCGAAGCCTACGGTAGCATCGGCTTTGGGCCCGTAACGGTCGGTGCCTATTTCGCTCCCGACACCTATTTCGGTGTGGATGAATCCGCCTATGGTGTGAATGTCGCTTTCTCGGCACCAATCGGCGAGAAGCTCAGCTTTGATGCCTTTGTTGGCCACAACGGCGGGGAAGGCAACGAAGCCTTCGCCAACGGCGACTCCTACCTTGACTACAGCATCGGCGTGTCAGCCGCATCCGAGTCCGGCATGAGCTTCGGCCTCGCTCTGGTGGCAACCGATATCGATGACGACGACATCAAGCCGATCATCAGCGGTGGTTATTCGTTCTAAGGGTCCCTTGCGACCCCAAAGAGCCGCCTTCGGGCGGCTCTTTTTGTTTCTGCAGCCGGGCCGTTCGCGTCCCGTGACCCTGAACCGGCGATCCGCCCCGAAACAGTGCATCCGGCGGGCCGCTGACATGTCGACACCGCTCTATATGGCGGATCGCC
The DNA here is from genome assembly GCA_039768115.1 of Oceanococcaceae bacterium. Lineage (GTDB taxonomy): Bacteria > Pseudomonadota > Gammaproteobacteria > Nevskiales > Oceanococcaceae > MS8. The sequence continues at coordinate 2,687 of JBDNBC010000071.1, read as the reverse complement.
CCGTCGTAGCGCACCGCCACGAACATGTCGCGCACCAATTCAGTGCACCAAGGCGTGTAGCATAGGCGCCATGCGCTTTGAAGCCGGGCTCGCTCCGCGCGTTGGCGCAAGTCTTGCTTCATCTTTCTGCATACCTTGTGTCTCCCGCCACCATGATTTCGTGCCGTCCCATGCCACAGCGCTTCTATCGAATCGTCGTTCTCATGACGTGCGCCGTCGTTGCCGGGTCCGCGGTCGGGATGACACCGGCGATAGCCGAATCAACAACGTCATGGCGGGGAGAAGACGCGAACGCTCCCGCGCCGTACGAAAGAACGATCCGTATCGAAACCGACCGCATCCAGCCTTTGCCCGATGCCCGACTGGGATGCGGCAACGACGCAGCCCAATCCGCCTATGACCGCAGTCGCCCCCGGGGACTGCCACGACAGTCGTTCTGTGATCGCTTCGACGATGAGCCTGACCTTGGCGAGGGCCGCGAAATCCCCGTACAGGTGCGCTCCGCACCCTGAGATGACCGGATCAGTTGTGACCCGGATGGCCGAAGGCTGTACGCAGCAACGCGGTGATCGTATCCCCTAGCCCTTCCGACTCGAGCGCTGCCGGATGCCGTAACCTCGCCCCCGGCAGACCCATCGTCGGCAGCCGCGGCGTACCCGGACAAGTCGACTGAACACCGGTAAGGCGCCGTGACAGGCGCGCTGATGCTTCGCCTTCCACCAACCGTCGTTGCAGCGCGGCCGCCCCGCGCACCGGCAACGAGGGTACCGCGTCGATATCGCGATAGAGCGCGTCCAAGTCGACGAACCGCGCCAGCAACGCTACGGCAGCCTTCGGCCCCACGCCTTTCACGCCGGGAATGTTGTCAACGGCATCGCCGGTCAGCGCCAGGTAGTCCGCAACCTGCGCCGGGTTGACGCCCATTTTCTGCCGCACACCGTCGGCATTCAGGCGCACGTTGCCGGCGAAATCCCACCAGTCCACATCCGCGGCAACCAGTTGCGTCAGGTCCTTGTCGCGGCTGACGACGGTCACCGGAACCCCCAGCTCACGGGCCTCGCGGGTCCAGTGACCGATGATATCGTCGGCCTCGTACTGGGCATCGGCGTGCGTGGTCAAGTTCAGCGCTGTGCAAAGCGACCGGCAGCGCGCGAATTGCCGCTTCAGGTCCTCTGGAACGGGTGGCCGATTGGCCTTGTACGGCGGGTAGATGGCGTTGCGAAAACAGCTGGTCAGACTTTCATCGAAAGCGAGCGCCAGCACACTGCCCCGCTCCACGCGCCGACGTAGATCCAGCAGAAACCGTGCAAAGCCATGCACCGCATTGATTGGCTGGCCATCGCCATCAACCATAGTGTCCGGCAATGAAAACCACGCACGAAAGACGTAGACGGAGGCATCAATCAGGTAGACTCTGCCAGCTTCGTTCGTGCGGCCGTCGGCCAGCGAAGCGTTCATAAACGGGACCATCGGGCAGCAGGGATGCGAGGCTAACACGCCACAAGTCGCCCCTCGCCGGATACAGGGAGTTGACCCATATGACAGTAAAAATCGCGGTGCCGAGTGAAACCGGCGCCCACGAAAAACGCGTGGCCATGGTGCCGGCCGTCGTGCCCAAGCTGATGCAGCTGGGTGTGGAGCTGACGGTGCAGGACGGCGCCGGAGCCGGCAGCCGGATTGGAAACGACCTGTTCAAGGATGTGGCCATCGCCGCCGATGCGGCCGCCGCCGTGGATGGCACGCAGATTGTGCTGCGCGTGGCCATCAGCAGCGTGGAGGAGGTCAAGGCGCTGCCGGAGGGTTGCGTGCTGTTCTCGTTTATCTATGCCAACCGCAATCCCGACATCGTCAAGGCGCTGGTGGAACGCAAAATTACCTGCTTTGCGATGGAGCTGGTCCCCCGCACGACGCGCGCGCAAGCCATGGATGCACTGTCCAGTCAGGCCGCACTGGCCGGCTACTACGGCGCGCTGATGGGAGCAACGAACCTCTCCCGCCTGCTGCCAATGACCACCTTTGCCGTGGGCTCGATTCGGCCGGCCACCGTATTGGTGATGGGCGCCGGCGTCGCCGGTTTGTCGGCGCTGGCCACGGCCCGCCGCCTGGGCGCCATCGTCGAAGGCTACGACGTGCGCGCGGCGGTGAAGGAACAGGTCGAATCGCTCGGTGCCAAATTTGTCGACACCGGCGTCAAGGCCGATGGCGAAGGCGGCTATGCCCGCGAGCTGACGGACGAAGAGAAAGCCCAGGCCCAGCAGGTGCTGACCAAGCACATCCAGAAAGCGGATGTGGTCATCACGACGGCCGCCATTCCCGGTCGGCCCTCACCGAAGATCATCAGTGAAGAGCAGATCGCCGGCATGAAGCCCGGCGCGGTCATCATCGATCTGGCCGGTGACGGCGGCGGCAATACGCCCCTGTCCAAGCCCGGTGAAACGGTCGAGGCCGGCCCGGTACTGATCGACACGCCGATCAACGTGCCCAGCCGACTGGCCGAACACGCCAGCGAGCTGTATGCCAAGAACCTGCTCAACTTCCTCGGGCTGATCGTCAATGAGGGCGAGCTGAACCTGAACTTCGACGACGACATCGTCGCCGGGTCGTGCATGACGCACGCGGGCGAGATTCGTCACGAACCCACCAAACAGGCGCTGGACGCGTAAGGAGCACCCCATGCTGACCGGATT
>JBDNBC010000070.1:0-2823 GCA_039768115.1 Oceanococcaceae bacterium | reverse complement strand
TTCTGGCCGTCTCGGCCTCGCTGGGGTTGCCGTATCATCTGGTCACCGGCGATGTACGTCAGGCGAACTATTCCAGCCTGCGCGCCGAACTGGTCGAGTTCCGCCGCCGCGTGCAGCAATTGCAACACGGTGTGATCGCGCATCAGCTTTGCCGCCCCATCTGGCGCCGCTGGCTGGAGACAGCGCAACTGTCAGGCCGCTTGGACCTGTCTGATCCCGCGGCTGCGCGCATGGTGCAATGGATCCCGCCCCGCTGGGACTGGGTCGATCCGCTCAAGGATATCCAGGCGCAGGTGCTGGCCATGGAGGCGGGCATTACCTCGCGGCGCAAGGTGGTCGAAGCCACGGGCTACGATGTCGAAGAGGTCGACCGCGAAAACGCAGCCGATGCCGCGCGCACGAAGCAGTTGGGGCTCAGCTACAGAACCAGCCCCGGCGAGACCCAAGGTGCGCGGGCAACACCTGCAGGGCGTCCCGATCCGGATGACGGGGCCGACAGCGATAATGGCGAGGATGCGGCTGCGACCGATCCCGCTACCAAACAGGAGTAACACCATGAACAGTTGGTACACGATCCGTGCCCGGGCAACGGGCGCGGAAGTGCTGATCTATGACGAAATCGGCGCTTACGGCGTTTCGGCCAAGGGGTTTCTGGCCGAGCTGGGCGCGCTGCCAGATGATGCCGCCATTGATTTGCGGCTCAACAGCCCTGGTGGCTCGGTCTTCGATGCGGTGGCGATCTATAATGCGCTGAGCCGTCATGCGGGCAAGATCACCGTCTGGATCGACGGCATCGCGGCCTCGGCTGCGAGTTACATTGCCATGGCGGGCGACGAGATCGTCATGCCAGAAAACGCTTTCCTGATGATCCACGATCCGAGTGGCATCGTCATGGGCACGGCCACAGACATGCGTGATATGGCCGGAACGCTGGATAAGATCGCGGCCAGCATGACCCGTGGCTATGCGGCCAAGTCTGGCAAACCAGAGGATGAGATTGCAGCCCTGCTGTCGGCCGAGACCTGGTTTGACGCAAAGGACGCGCTGGAAGTAGGTCTTGCCACGCGCATGGCAGAGCCTGTGCGCATCGCCGCCAGTTTCGACATTGGCCGGTTTCGCAACGCACCGCCCGAACTGGTGGAGGCGGTCGAGGCCATCGAGCCTGAACCCGCAACCACAGCCAAGGACATCGTTGGAGACGACAACGATGTGGAGGGCCGTGACGCTGCGCCAATCGTACCTGATCCCGCGACCAAGATTCCCGCCGGGAACGTTGATCCGGTGGCTGCAGCCGACGTTACATTGCGTTCAAATGGGCAAAGTGGGGGTGTTGCAGACGGGAACACCCCTGCAAGCGTGGTGGAGAGCTGCGTTGCAGCCGCCAACGCACCACCCGACGCACTGCCCGATGCACCACCCGACGCTGGGGCGATCCGCGCCGAGGCCATCGCCCATGCGCGCGCGGTGATCGACCTCTGCCGCCTTGCGGGCCAGCCGCAAATGGCTGGGCGGTTCCTTGAGGAAGACGCCAGTCTCGACGCAGTGCGCGCCAGCCTGCTGGACGCAAAGGCCGCAGCCACGCCGCAGATCAGCCCCCATCATCCGCAACCCGGGCCCAACGCCACGACGCACCCCTGGGGCGATGTCATTGCCCGTACCTCAAATTGAAAGGATAATCTCCCATGACCATATTAACCGAAGGGCCTCATCACGGCGGCTTCCTCGTTTGGGAAGTCTTGCGCGATTACACCCGCGAAACCGTCACCCTCGCATCTGGCGCAGGCAAGCTCGCGCCCGGCACCGTGCTGGGCAAGATCTCGACGGGTGGTAAATACACGGCCCTCGCACCCACCGCTTCTAATGGCAGCCAGAATGCCGCTGGCATCCTGTGGGGTGCAGCTGATGCGACTGATGCAGATACCCCCGGTGTTGCGGTCATCCGCGGCCCTGCCATCGTGAACAGTCACGAGATTACTTTCCCCGAGGGTGCCACTGCGGCCCAGATCACGACCGCCACCACGGCACTGGCCGCGCTTGGCATCATCCTGCGCTGATCGCGCGCAGCTTTCCCTGTTCCCGTCAAATATAAAGGAGGCTCCCTGTGGCCACCATGGACATCTTTGAAGGCGACGCCTTCTCCATCATCGAGCTGACACGCGCGCTCGAAAACATTCCCTTCAAACCGGCCATCCTGTCAGGTGCGAGCCTCTTTGGCAGCCGCGGCGTGCGGAGCCGCACAGTGATGATCGAAAGCCGCGATGGCACGCTGCAGCTGATCCCGTTCTCGGAACGCGGCTCGGCATTCGAGAGCCAGGTCCCCGAGCGCCGCGATATGCGCGCCTTTGTCGTGCGCCAGTTCAAGAAGCAGGATGTACTCTGGGCCTCGGAAATCCAAGGCATCCGCGATTTTGGCTCGGAAACGGCCGTGCAGCAGGTGCAGACCGAAGTGGCGCGCAAGATGGCGCGCTTGCGCAATGACGCCGAGGCGACGTTTGAGTTTCACCTGTTCAACGGCATCCAGGGCGTGGTGAAGGATCCGCGCGATGGGGCCACGGTGATCAACTACTTCGCCGAGTTCAACATCACTCCGGCCGCCGAGGTCGACTTTGACCTCGACAATGCCACCCCGGGATCCGGTGCGCTGCGCAAGCGCTGCCAGGCGATGATCGAAAGCGTTGAGGACACACTGGGCGGGCTGGCTGCCGGTCAGGTGCAGCTGCGCGCCGAATGCGGCTCGGCCTTTTTCGCTGATCTTGTCGCCCACAAGGAGGTGCGCGAGACCTATCTCAACACCGCCGCGGCTGCAGATCTGCGGGGCAGGGT
>JBDNBC010000069.1:0-7587 GCA_039768115.1 Oceanococcaceae bacterium | reverse complement strand
GTGGCCGCGCCACCAGCCTGGCAACAGCACCAGGCCGCTGACGATCAGCAACGACACCAGACCCAGCGCGATGAGCACCGGGCTCACGGCCGGGTCTCGAGGATCTCCACCGGGCCCCAGCCCAGCGCTTCGATGTCGTCACGAATGGTGGCCAGGTCACCGACGATCACCCACTGCAGGGCCTGTCCGCTCAGATGTTCCTGCACGGCGCTCTGGATGTCGGCAGGCGCCAGTTGTTGCAGGCGCAGCGGCAGCGTCTCGAAGTAGTCTGCCGGCAAATCGCGCTGCAAGATGGCAGCCAGAGAACCGGTCAGTTGGCCGGTGGTTTCGTGCTGTCCGGGCAGTTTGAGCGCACGGTTGCGGGTCGCGTGACGCAGCTCTTCGTCGCGGATATCGCCGGGACGCGCCAGCTTGCGCAGCTCGTAGACGATTTCGCGCATGGCCGGTGCGGTTTTGCCGCTTTGCACCCGGCTGTAAATCACGTGCGGCCGTTCAGCCTGCGTGGTCACCAGCGCACTGCCGGCACCATAGGACCAGTTCTTGTCCTCACGCAGGTTCATGTTCAGGCGTGAGGTGAAGAGCCCGCCGAACAGCGCGTTCGCGGTTTCCATGGCCAGATTGTCGGCATCGGCAAACGGCGCGGTCAGTTGCCCGGCGAGAATGACCGACTGCGAGGCACCGGGCCGATCCAGCAGGTAAATGCGTGAGGCTTTCGGCGGCGCCTGCGTGGCAAGTGTGGGCAGCGGTAGCGGGGGGGCGGTGGGCGTCCAGTCGCGGATGGCCGGCGGCAGACTGGCCAGGGCGCCGACGAGATCGATATCGCCAACAATCAGCAGCGTAGCGTCCTGCGGGGATAGCAGTCGCGCGGCGTGCTGGCGCACATCCGCAAGCTGGATGGCGCGCACCGAGTCCGTCGTGCCACTGCCTGTCAACGGGCGACCGTAGGGATGGTCCGCACCATAGAGCCGTGGGGGCAGGGCGCGCAGGCCAAGAGAGAAGGGCGAGGCCTGTTCCTGCTGTATTCGGGCCAGCAACAAGGTGCGTCGGCGCTCGAGTTCATCTTCGGGCAGGTCGGGACGGGTCAGCACATCAGCCCAGACGTCCAGCGGCGTGGCCTCCAGACCGCGAACAACCGACAGCGAAACCTGAAAATGATCGAGGCTGGCGCTGGTCGATAGCCGTGCGCCGAACTGTTCGAGCAGCCGCGACAGGGCCAGGGAATCCCGGCCGCCCGCGCCCTCGTCGAGCAGGTCCATGGTCAGCGTCGCCAGGCCCTCCTGACCGACCGGATCGGCGGCCTGGCCCCCGCGGGCAAACCAGTGATATTCCGTGGTGGGGGACGTGGGCCGGGTGGCGACTACGACACGCAGGCCGTTGTCGAGCGTGCGTTCCTGCCAGTCCGGAAAATTCAGCGCGGGAGCTTCGGTGACGACCGGCAGAGCGCTGCGGTCAACGTGATTTTCGGTGGTCTGGTGATCGGCCTCGGGGAGCACGGTCAGCGTCAGGTGGCCGGCATCGGTCCATGTGCTCAGGCTGCGGGCGACCGACGCGGTCGTGGCCTGCTGCAGCCATTCCAGTTCGCGCGCCCAGAAGGCCGGGTCGCCGGCCAGAACCGCCGCCGAGGCCAGCTGGTCGGACACGCCGCCAAAGCCGCCCACGCGCTCCAGGCCGCGCAGGGTGCTGGCGTAAAGCTGGCTGCGTACCCGTTGCAGTTCGTCTGCGCTCGGGCCGGTGGTGCGCAGGCGTTCGAGTTCGTCATCGAGGGCGGCTTCGACCGCCTGCGCGTCGGCGCCCTCGGCCAGAGTGGCAATCAGATAGAGCTGCGAGCCGATTTCACCGGGGGCGACAAAGGCACCCACGCCGGTGGCGGATTGCTCGCGCCACACCAGCCGCTCATGCAGGCGGCTGGATTTGCCGCCGCCAAGGATGCTGGCGGCCAGTTGCAGGTCAATGAGTTCCGGCGTGTAGTTGGCGGCAACGTTATAGACGCGGTAAATGCGTTGTTGTGGCACGTCATCACGCATCGTCACCCGGCGCGCATCGGCCATGGGCGCCTCCCAGCGCGCCGGTCGCTCGAGCCGGGGGCCAGGGCTGATATGCCCGAAGTAATGCTCGACCTTGTCCCGCGCTTCGCGGGCCGAGATGTCGCCGGCGATCACAAGTGTGGCGTTCGCCGCGCCATACCACCGACGGAACCAGTCGCCGACATCGTCCAGCGTGGCCGCATCCAGATCATCCATCGAGCCGATCGTGGACCACGAGTAGGGATGCCCGGCGGGGTAGCTCAGATGCGGTATCCATTCCCAGACGCGACCGTAGGGTTCGTTCTCGCGCTGGCGTTTTTCGTTTTTCACCACGTCACGCTGCTCATCAAGCGTAGCCTGGTCGATGGCGCCGAGCAGGTGACCCATGCGGTCGGATTCCAGCCACAGCAGACGGTCCAGCGCGGGGGTCGGCACCGTCGCGAAATAGTTGGTGCGGTCACCGTTGGTGGTGCCGTTCATGCCGGTGGCGCCCACATCTTCCAGCGGCCGGAAGAACTCATCGCGATGGTTCTCGGAGCCGTTGAACATCAAGTGCTCGAACAGATGCGCGAAGCCACTGCGCCCTGGCGGCTCGTTCTTCGAGCCGACGTGATACCAGACATTTACGGCGACCAGCGGCGCGTCGCGGTCCTCGTGGACGATCAGGCGCAGGCCGTTGTCGAGCTGGAACTCGGTGTAGTCCAGCTGCGGAATGGGGAGCTCGGGCGCGGCATCCTGCCGCGGCAGCACGGAGCAGCCCGCCAGCAGGAGCAGAATGCCAAGGGCCGTGAGGTGTGTTCGCATGGATTGTCGCGGGATCATGAAAGGAGCGGCACCGTGGAAATATCAAAGCGCCGCATAATGCCGGGGATGAGCGCATATGACACAGCAGACGGGCCAAGGTTGCCTCGCGACCGGGTCATCTCGGCCGCCCGAACGGTGCGTGGAGGCCGCTGATGCGTCTGCGTCCGGACGGTTGGTTGACCGGCGTTCATCGCCGCCCGTCGCCCAACGCTGATGATCGCCCGGACCCGGAGGACGTCAGCCTGCTGGTGGTGCATAACATCAGCCTGCCGCCGAAGATTTTCGGCGGGCCGGGCGTGTATCAATTGTTTGAAAACCGGCTCGACCCGAACGCGCATCCGTTTTATGCCGAGATCGCTGATTTGCGGGTCTCGGCGCATCTGTGGATTCGGCGTACCGGCGCCATGGTGCAGTTCGTGAGCCTGACCCGACGGGCCTGGCATGCCGGCGTATCGCAGTGGCAGGGCCGCGAACGGTGCAACGATTTTTCCATCGGCATCGAGCTGGAGGGCTGTGACGACCGGCCTTTCACCCGAGCGCAATATCAGCAGCTCAGCTGCGTGATCACGTGTATTGGCGCGCGCTATCCCCGCATTACGCCGGCGCGCATCGTCGGGCATAGCGACATCGCTCCGGGCCGCAAGACCGACCCGGGGCCGCATTTCGACTGGGAGCGACTAAGGCGTGCCCTCGACGGCGGTGACGTGCGCGGGCGGCGCGGCTGCCGCTAGCGGCGCCGTGCCGGTCGCCACGGTCGGCCCGCGCATGCCTAGCTCCTGGGCCAGGTCGGCCAGCAATTCGCGCAACATGCCGGTCATCAGGCGCATGTCGGTCTCAAAAGCCAGCATCGGGTCGGCATCGCGCACGGTGTCGTCCTCGGCTTGCGTATCCAGCAGCTTCAGGCGCTTGATCTGCAGCGTGTCGGTCAGCACGAAGCTGACCCGGTCATCCCAGCACAAGCCGAGTTTGGTCGCGCGTTTGCCGGCGTTGAGATGCTTGCGCAGCTCCTCGGCCGAGCCTACCGGCATGCGGCTGTAGCGAATCGTGGCCTTGGTTGGCTCATGGCCCTGCACCTCGGCCTCGTCATCGAGGGCGAAGCGACCGGGGGCCGAGCCGCGGCCCAGCCATTCGGTGAGCAGCGTCTGCGCGCCGACATCGGTCTCGGGAAGAATGATGCGCGGCAGCTGAGGCAGGTGTTCGCGCATCAGCTCGACCAGTTTTTCCGCCTGGGTCGCGGATGCCGCGTCAACAACGAGCCAGCCGCGCTCGCCATCAAGCCAGGCCCGTTGCGATTTCTGCACCACGAACGCCTGCGGTAGCAGCCGCGCCGTGATCTCGTCCTTGAACTCCATGCGCAGTTTGCGGCCCGGCTTGTAGCCGCGTTGCTGCGCGTATTCCTCCACCTTTTCCTGCACGGCCTGGCTGACCACGCTGCCCGGCAACAGACGTTGCTTCTCGCCGTAATGGACGAACAGATGTCGATCGAAGCCATCGGCCAGGCCGCCTTCGCTGATCACCGGCAGCCAGCCCTGCGCCGACGGACTGCCGCCGGGGCAATTGCCCAGTGGGTGCGCGGCGAGCAGGCCCTCCAGTTCCCCCGGCGTCAGGCTGAAGGTCTCGGTGAACTGGAACAGGCAGAGGTTCTTGAACCACATGGGTGGTGTCCGGGGTGCAGGGCGCGGGATGATACCAACGCCCTCGACGCATGAGGGTGGGCAACTGGCCCGCCAGCGCCACGCGTGGCAGCATTAACGAAGGGGCGACCAGAATAATCACGCGTAGGGAGGGGACATGAGTGCGGACGATCTGACACATCAGGGGGCCGGGGCGCTGTATGCGGCTCTGTACGACGAGCTTAAACAGCGCGCACGCCGTGAGCGCCGCAAGATGGTCGCGGGACAGACGCTGGCAACAACAGCGTTGGTCAACGAAGCGTTCATGAAGCTGGCCAACCATCACAGTTACACCAATCGTCAGCATTTTCTGATGACGGCAGCGCAGGCCATGCGTCAGGTGCTGGTTGACGATGCGCGCTCGCGCTGGGCGGAAAAGCGCGGCAGCGGGGCCAAACCGCTATCGCTGGACGCCACCGAGTTTCCGTACCAGATTGCCGAGGAGTCGGATCACGACGCTGAGCAGATGCTGCAACTCGATGCCGCCCTGGAGCAGTTACGGGCGACCCATCCGCGGCTGGCCGACCTGGTTGAGTGCCGTTACTTTGGCGGCTATTCCGATGAAGAAACCGCCGCCGCCCTCGGCGTGACCACCCGCACCTTGCGGCGGGACTGGCTCAAGGCCAAGGCCCTGCTCTACGAGCTGTTCAGGAACGCGGACTGAGCTCGGTGTAGCGCGTGACCAGTGGATGCTGGGGACCCAGTGTGCGAGCCAGGCGGTCGCGCGCCTCGCGAAAAGCCCGCCGCGCCGTCGCCGAGTCCGCCAGTTGTTGTTGCACCAACGCCTGTTCAAGCAGAAGTTGCAGCGTTTCATAATGCTCGGCGCCGCGCGCCTGCCGTTGCTCGTCGACCGCCGCCGTGTAGGTGGCCAGTGCGGCCGTGGGCTGTCCCGCCCGCTGCAGCAGCCGGGCCTTGGTGGCCAGCAGCCGGGCGCGATAAACCTGCCGTGATGCGCCGCGGCTGGCCAGTTGATTGAGCTCGGCGGTGATGTCGGCGGCTGGATCGTCGCTGAGCGTGAGCAACGCCTGGCAGACATCCGCCCAATGACTGTCCCGGCGGAGTGCATCGGCTGAGAGCCGTGACAGGGCCGCGCGGGCGTCCTTGAGCTGGCCGTGCTCGAGCAGCACCTGGCCCAGCGTGCAGGTGGTGGACCAGTGCACATGCGAGTCCGCGCCGGCGTAGCGCTCGGCCATCCACTGGCTTTGCTCGAGCAGATCCAGTCCATCGCGGTCACGGCCATTGACCAGATGCGCGAGACCCAGGTTTTTCATCAGGATCGCCTGCGCTGCCGATGCGCCGTAGAGTTCGGTGCGCAGGTCCAGAGCCTGGCTCAAACGCTGCTCCGCCTCGACCGGACGGCCGGCGCGCAAGGCATACACGCCCCAGTTGGCGAGCAGGTTCAGGGCATCCGGAGACTGGGCCTTGCCGAGCGCCTGGTAGATTTCGAACGCCTCGGCCGAGCTGCTGATGGCGCCACGGATATCGCCGGCGTAGTAGCGGGTCGCGCCGAGATTGACCAGCAGGCTCGCGGTTTCGGGATGCTCCGGTCCCCAGTAGTCACGGGCGATGGTGATCGCGCTCTGCAGGCGCTCAATAGCGTCCTCCATCCGCCCCTCGGCGCGGGCCAGCTGGGCTTCGAGGGTGGCCAGCTGCAGGGTGGCATTGCGCTGATCGGTGCCTTGCCGTGCCCAGATTGTGCGAGCGGCGTCCAGCCGGTCGCGAACGGCGGGGAAATTGCGCTCACGAAAATCGAGGTGTGCCAGGTCCAGGTAGGCGTCGGCCAGCACGCTGGGAGCGAGCTGGTCGCGTGGCAAGCTGACCACCCGCTCGAGCAGAGCGCGCGCCGCGGGGTAATCTTCGGCCTGCAGTTGCAGATGACCCAGCATTTGCAGCAGCGCGCCCGATGTCGCCGGGTCTTGCGACAGGCGCGCCTGCGCGTCGTTCGCGGTGCGGACGAATAGCTCACGGGCGGTGAGCGCGGCATCCGCATCGATGGTCTTCTGAAACAGGGCCGTGACGGCATTGCGCAAGCCACTCAGACGCAGCGCCTCGAGCCGGGCAGCGTCGCGCTCCTGCACCGCGACGGCAGCCTGGTGCTGAGTGATCAGCATGCCGCCCACAAGTGTCAGGAGGATCATCGCTGCGGAGGACGCAACAACCCGGTGGCGGCGGACGAAATGCCGCAGATGATCCCAGGGGCCGGGCACACGGGCAGCGACCGGAAAACCGTCCACGTGGCGGGTCAGGTCCTGCAACAGGCTGGCGGCACTGTCATAACGGTCAGCCGGCGCCTTGGCCAGACATTTCAGACAGATGGCGTCCAGATCGGCCGGAATTCCCGGCGCCACCTGGCTTGGCGGGGGTGGCTGCTGATGTCGGATGCGATCAACGACGATGGGCAGGGGCTGATCTTCCAGGTTCAGCGGCGGCTTTCCGCAAAGGACGGCATAGAGCGTGGCGCCGAGGCCATAGATGTCGGCGTGTACGGCCACCGGCTCGCCCAGCAATTGCTCGGGAGCGGCGTAATTCGGTGTGGCCAGGGCCTGAGTGCGATCCCGCGTGTGCAGTGCACTGAGTAGTTTGGCGATACCGAAGTCGAGCAGCCGCGCGTGGCCGTGCTCATCGACCAGGATGTTCGAGGGCTTGATATCGCGGTGAATCACCAACTGGCCGTGCGCATGCTGCACTGCCGCGACGATTTGCATGTAAACCTGAAGCCGCGTCGCTAAGGGTTGCGCGTGCGCCCAGCGATCCAGCGGCTCGCCATCCACGTACTCGAGGACCATCCACGGATGGCCGGCGGCGTCGACTCCACCGTCAATCAGGGCGGCGATATGCGGATGCTTCAACGCCGCCAGGATCTGCCGCTCGCGCGCGAGCCGCTCGGCATGTTCCTGGCCGTTCTCATGCAGGCGCTTCAGCGCGGCGCGCATCCGGTACTGGCCGTCGGCGCGCTGCACTTCGAGCACCTCACCCATCCCGCCGCGGCCAATGCTGCCGACCACTTCCCAGGCGCCGATACGGGTTCCGCGCGGGACTTCCGGATCAGCGACTTCCGTGCGCCCAGTGGAGCGGGCAGGGGGCTC
>JBDNBC010000068.1:0-6563 GCA_039768115.1 Oceanococcaceae bacterium | reverse complement strand
GAAATCGTGCTGCACCTGCGCGAGAGCGAGGACGAGTGGTTGGAGTTCTACCGCCTGTCGCACGTGATCAAGACCTACTCTGATCACATTTCGCTGCCGGTGAGGCTGCAGAAGGAGAAAACCGAGGACGATGAGGACGGCGGTTACGACATCGTCAACAAGGGCACCGCCCTGTGGGCGCGGCCCAAGTCCGAGATCACCGACGAGGAATACAACGAGCTGTTCCGCACGCTGGCCTGGGATGGTGGCGAAGCATTGGGCTGGGCGCACAACAAGGTCGAGGGCAAGCTGGAATACACCAGCCTGCTGTTCATCCCCGGCAAGGCGCCGTTCGATCTGTATGACCGCGACAGCCGCCGTGGCCTGAAACTGTATGTGCGTCGCGTGTTCATCATGGACGACGCCGAGAAGCTGCTGCCCAACTACCTGCGCTTCGTGCGCGGGGTGATCGATTCCAACGACCTGCCGCTGAATGTCTCGCGCGAACTGCTGCAGTCGAACAGGGTCATCGAGCAGATCAAATCCGCCGCGATCAAGCGCGTGCTGGGCATGATCGAGGGCTTTGCCAAGAACGAGCCGGAGAAATTCCAGACCGTGCTCAAGGAATTCGGCCCGGTGCTGAAAGAAGGCGTGGTCGAGGATCCGGCGAACAAGGAGCAGATCCTCAAGATCCTGCGCTTCAAGACCACCAAGCACAACGAGGCTGAAATCGGCAGTGTCGCACTGGAGGACTACGTCAAGGCGATGCCCGCCGGCCAGGATGCGATCTACTACCTGACCGCCGAAAACATCCGCGCCGCCAAGTCCAGCCCGCACCTGGAGATGTTCAAGGCCAAGGATGTCGACGTGCTGCTGCTGACCGACCGCGTCGACGAGTGGATGGTGAATTCCATCCCCGAGTTCATGGACAAGCCGCTGAAGTCCGTCGCACGGGGGGACATCAAGCTCGACAGCATCATCACCGACCCCGCTGCGGAAGGCGAGAAAGCCCGCCAGGCCGAAACGTTCAAGGACACCTGCGAGCGCATGAGCAAGGTGCTGGACGGCAAAGTAAAAGAGGTTCGCACCTCTGATCGCTTGACCGACTCCGCGTCATGCCTCATTGCTCCCGAGAACGCGATGTCGCGGCACCTCGAGCGCCTGCTGGCCCAGGCCGGCGAAAAAGTCCCCGGCAGTGAGCCGATTCTGGAAATCAATCCGGGCCACAAGTTGCTGGAGCGATTGAAAGACACTGCGGACGACGCGCTATTCGACGACCTGGCGACGCTGGTCTACGAGCAGGCCGTTCTTGCCGAAGGCGGCCAGCTCGATGAGCCGGCGGCCTTTGTGGCGCGGGTAAACCGTTTGGCGTTCGCGTCGGGCTGAGCGAGCGTTCTCGACGCTTGCTACGCGGCCTGCGTCGACCGGTAGTAGTCCATCAGAATCTGCGCCACTTCCGGTCGCGAAAACTCCGGGGGTGGCGCAATGCCGTTGCCGAGCATTTCGCGAACCTTGGTGCCGGAAAGCAGCACGAAGTCGTCTTTGCTGTGGTCCGGAGCGTCGCGCATCATGACCACGCGACCGAGCTTTTTGGACCAGGCGGTGTGGTCGGCGCGGTAGATCTCGATGGCCAGGGCGCCGGCCGGCACCTGCTGGTCGAAGATGGTCTGGGCGTCGAAGGCGCCGTAGTAGTCGCCCACGCCGGCGTGGTCACGGCCGACGATCAGGTGCGTGCAGCCGGCGTTCTGGCGGAACACGGCATGCAGCACGGCTTCGCGCGGGCCGGCGTAGAGCATGTCGAAGCCGTAGCCGGAAATCATCACGGTATTGGCCGGGAAGTAGTGCTCGACCATCGTGCGGATGCAGTTGTCGCGCACATCGGCGGGGATGTCGCCGTCTTTGAGCTTGCCCAGCAGCATGTGCACCAGACAGCCGTCGGCTTCGAGGTCTTTCAGCGCCATGCGGCACAGCTCTTCGTGCGCGCGGTGCATCGGGTTGCGGGTCTGGAAAGCGACGACGCGGTTCCAGCCGCGCTTGGCCAGCTCATTACGGATCTCGTAGGCGGTCTGGAATGTGTTGGGGAACTCCTGCGGGAAGTAGCTGAAGTTCAACACGTCGATGGGGCCGCTGATCAGCGTCGTGCCCTGCGCGCGGAAAGTGGCGACGCCCGGGTGCGCGGCGTCGTCAGTGTTAAACACCGAGCGGACAATGATTTCGCGCTCCTCGGCATCCAGTGTCTCCACCGCTTCTACGGATTGGATGGCGATCACGGGATGGCCGTCGACGTTCGGGTCGCGCAGGGCAATGCGGGTGCCGGGCGCAAAATCCACCGTCTCCGTCGTCAGGTTGAGGATCGGTACCGGCCAGAACAGCCCCGACGGCGTGTGCATGGTTTCGGCGATCCCCAGCGCATCGGCCTTGTTCATATAACCCGGCAGCGGGTTGAAGTAGCCCGCGCCCAGCATCACCGCGTTCGCCGCCGCAGCGGAATTGAGCAACAGGCTGGGCAGGGAGGCCGCCTCGGCGGTCAGCCCGGCGCGCTGCGCCTCATCCATGACATAGCGGGGTTGGAGGGTCGCAGAGCCGTGCGGAGCAATCATATTTTTGTGAGCGCAGTTGAAATTCAGCCGCTTATTGTAGGCGGCGGCTTGACGCGGCGCAGCAATCAGCGGCCGTCCCGGTGTGCGCAAGCCTTTTACAATGGTCGGCTTACTTGCTTTTGTGGCGCTGTATGTCCCGCTTTCCGGAAATCAAGCCCTCTGCCTTCGATGCGGGCGAGCTGGAACACACCGTCCTCGACTGGTGGGCGCAGGAGAAGATCTTCGAGCGCCAGCTCGACCTGCGCCCGGAGGCGCCGCGCTTCACCTTCTACGAAGGCCCGCCCACGGCCAACGGCCGCCCCGGCGTGCACCATGTGCTCGCCCGCACAATCAAGGACAGCTTCTGCCGCTATAAGGCGATGTGCGGTTACCAGGTGCAGCGCAAGGCTGGCTGGGATACGCACGGCCTGCCGGTGGAAATCGAGGTCGAAAAAAAGCTGGGCCTGAAAAACCGCGCCGAGATCGAGGCCTATGGCATCGCCGAATACAACCAGGCCTGCCGTGACAGTGTTAACCAGTACACCGGCCTGTGGAACGAACTGACCACGCGCATCGGCTACTGGGTGGACCTGGAGAACCCCTACGTTACCTACGAAAACAACTACATCGAGTCGGTGTGGTGGTTGCTCAAGGAGCTGGCCAACAAGGACTTGCTCTATCGCGGGTACAAGATTCACTGGTATAGCCCGGGTACGGGCACGGTGCTGTCCTCGCACGAGGTTTCCCTGGGCTACAAGGAAGTGGACGACCCGTCGGTCACCGCGCGCTTCCCGGTTGACGGCGAGGAGAACACCTTCTTCCTCGCGTGGACGACCACGCCGTGGACGCTTCCATCCAATCTGCTGCTTTCGGTTGGCCCGACGCTGGATTACGTCACGGTGCAGGTCAAAGATGAGGATGGGCGCGTAGGCGAAAAGCTGATCATGGCCAAGGCGCTCGCCGCTTCGGTCATGGGCAAGCGCGAATACGAAGTCATTGCCGAACACAAGGGCCGTGAGCTGATCGGCATGCGCTACACGCCGGTCTTTGACTGGTTTGCCGGTCATCCGGGCGCGTTTCGCGTGGTTGGGGCGGACTACATCACCACTGAAGACGGCACCGGAATCGTGCACACGGCCCCGGCGTTCGGCGCGGATGACTACGCGACCGGTCAGCGCGAAGGCGTGGAGATGGTCAACCCGGTCGAGCGCGACGGGCACTTCGCTGCGGATGTGCCGCTGGTCGGTGGCCAGTGGTTCAAGGATGCGGATGCGCCAATCATCCGCGACCTGAAAGAGCGTGGCTTGCTGTTCGAGCGGCAGCAGTACACCCACAACTACCCGCACGACTGGCGCAAGGGCACGCCGTTGATGTCCTACCCGGTCGAGAGCTGGTTCGTGCGCACGACCAAGTTCAAGGACAGGTTGGTCGAGCTGAACAACACAATCAACTGGCAGCCCGAGCATGTCGGCCGCGGTCGCTTCGGCGAATGGCTGTCGAACAACGTGGACTGGGCGCTGTCGCGGCATCGCTTCTGGGGCACGCCGCTGCCGATCTGGGTCAATGACAAGAATGAAGATGACTACATTGTCATCGGCTCAATCGAAGACCTGAAAACGCACGTTCCTGCCGACCAATGGCCGGGCGACGAATCGTTGGATCTGCACCGCCCTATGGTGGATGACTTCAGCTGGCCGGCCACTGATGGCGGCACCTATCGCCGGGTGCCGGAAATCATCGATGTCTGGTTTGACTCCGGAGCGATGCCCTTTGCCCAGTGGCATTACCCCTTCGAGAACAAGGAGCAGTTCGAGCAGAGCTTTCCGGCCGATTTCATCGCCGAAGGGCTGGACCAGACCCGCGGCTGGTTCTACACCCTGCATGCCATTGCCACGCTGGTGAAAGATTCGGTCGCGTACAAGAACGTCGTGGTCAATGGACTGTTGCTGGACGAAAAGGGCGAGAAGATGTCCAAGTCCAAGGGCAACACCGTTGACCCCTTCGAAGCCGTGGCCGAACACGGCGCCGATGCGCTGCGCTGGTATCTGATGGCCGCATCGCCGCCCTGGGAGAACGTCAAATACGCCGATGCCGGTGTGCTCGAAACCCGGCGCAAGCTGTTCATGACCCTGGTCAACGTGTATGGCTTCTTCGCCACCTACGCCAATATCGATGGCGTGGACCCGGCCTTCGGTGCGCCCGAGCCGCATCAGCGCCCCGAACTCGACCGCTGGCTGCTGTCGCGCCTGCAGACCACGATCACGATCTGTCGCGAGTCCATGGACGCCTACAACCCGACCCGGGCCGCGCGCGCCATCGAAACCCTGGTGGATGACTTGTCGAACTGGTACATCCGCCGCTCGCGGCCGGTGTTCTGGGCCGGCAAGAAGGATACCGGCGTGGGCGAGGGCGACAAGCGCTCGGTATACGCCACCACCTACGAAGTGCTGCTGGACATTTCCAAGTTGATGGCGCCGATTGCGCCGTTTTTTGCCGAGTGGCTGCACCGCAACCTGCTGCGCAATGACCGGCCCGAGGCCAGCGTGCATCTCGCGAACTACCCCGAGCCCGATGGTTCGCTGCACGACGCCACGCTGGAACAGCGCATCGGCCTGGCCCGGCGCGTGGTGTCCAACGCACTGCAACTGCGCAATCTCAACAAGTTGAATGTGCGCCAGCCGTTGTCCCGCGTGATGGTCGTGACTGAACCCGGCGTCAGCGCGGCCGACCTCGCGCTGGTCGAAAAGCTGATTCTCGAAGAGGTGAATGTGGATGCGCTGGAAACGGTGGAGGCCGGCTCCGGCGTGGTCACCCGCAGCGCCAAACCCAACTTCCGCGTGGTCGGCAAGAAGGCTGGCCCCCGCATGAAGCTGGTCGCTGCCGCCTGCGCCGCCATCGATGATGCCGCGATCCAGTCCTACACCGATACCGGCGCCCTCACGCTGACACTGGCCGACGGGAGCGAGTTCACGCTGGACGAGGGCGACCTACTCATCGAATCCCAGGGCATGGATGGCTGGGCCGTCGCCCGCGAGGACGGCGTGACCGTCGCGCTCGACACCCAGCTCGACGATGCCCTGATCGCCCGCGGCCTGGCCCGCGAAGTCATCAACCGCATCCAGAACGAGCGCAAACGTCGGGATCTGGACGTGGTGGCCCGTATCCGCGTGACCTACGCTGCCGAGCCCAAGTTAAGTGTGGCCATCCACGCCCATCGCGACTTGATCATGCGCGAGACGCTGGCGGTGGCGCTGGAGTCGGGCGAGGCCGCGGATGGCGCGGCGTTTGATCTGGATGGGGCGACGCTGCGGTTGGAGATCCAGCTCGCCAGCTGAGCCGCACCTGTCGGAAAGTCGACCTTGAATCCGCCTGCGCCTTCTCTATAATGACCACAGTCATGACCATAGTCAGAAATATGGAAGTCTCAGCAACACAATTCAAGGCGAAATGCTTGCGGATGATGGATGAGGTGTCCCAGTCCGGCAAACCACTGGTGATTACCAAGCATGGCAAGCCCATCGTCACCGTTTCGGCGGCCAAGCCGGTTCCCCAGCCTCTGTTCGGGGCGGATGCGGGTTCTATCGACATCGTCGGTGACATCATGCAACCCATACCCGCTCAATGGGATGCGGCACTTTGATCTTGCTGGATACCCACGTTCTGGTCTGGTTGCGTGCCGGCGATAAGCGTCTGGGCGTGCAGGCGCGGCGCGCCATCGAGGAGGCTCACGCTAACGGCGACCTTGCGGTCTCGGCGATTTCCTTCTGGGAAGTCGCGATGCTCATGGATTTGAGACGAATCAAGCTCAGGATGGGACCGTCCACCTGGCGCCAGCGAATTCTTGATGATGGCGTCACCGAAATTCCCGTGACGGGCGACATCGGCATCAGAGCCACGGAGCTTCTGCCATCTCACGCCGACCCGGCGGACCGGATGAGTGTCGCCACGGCACAGAGTGCGCAAGCCGCCCTGTGTACGGCAGATGGCCCGGTGCTGGGCATGCCG
>JBDNBC010000067.1:0-3723 GCA_039768115.1 Oceanococcaceae bacterium | reverse complement strand
TGCTGGGCGCCTGCGAGGGCGCCGTCACCGTGGAAATCCAGGGCGACGCACCGGCCGCTGATGGCGTATTGACGCTGGCACTGGAGCAATTGACGCTCACCCGGGTCGATGGCGGCACCCAGACCTTCGACCTCGACCAGACGCTGCGGCTGGATACGGACGGGCCCACACCGCTACGACTGCTGGACGGGGAAACGATTGGCGAGGGCGAGTACACGGCCTTTGCCGTGCGCATCAACGCGCTGGATAGCCGCTTCGATCAGGACGGCGCCGGCCCGGACGCCGAACGGGTAATTTCCGGCTCGGCGGTGACCGCCACGACCGATAACCGGCGCGTACGCATTCGCGAGGACGAGAGCATCAGCATCACCCTGCACCTGGCCGGACTGCCCAGCCTGCCGCAGCCCGGCATTGGCGAAATCGAACAGGTACTGCGACCGCAGATGGATGTAGCCCGCACCGACCAGAGCAGTCCGGTCACGGTCACGCTCGACGCGCCAAACGCGCTGCAGACGTTCTGCGCCGATGTCGACCCGGCCGACAAACTTCCCCGACTGTACGTCTTTACCGCCGATGACAGCACGCAAAACGACGACATGGACGGCGTTGACGACGCGCGCCGGGTGGTGCTGGTCAGCAGCACCTCAAACGGGGTGCGCACCTGGCGTCTGCCGCGGTTGCCGCACGACGACTATCGCCTGGCATTGAGCTGCGACTTGGACGACCCCGGCCGCGACGAGAGCATCACCTTCTTCTGCCCCGTCAGCACCGCCGTCGAAGGGGCCCGCACCATCGTACTGGACCAGGACAGCCCCAGCCTGGACTGCCTCTGACCGCCCGAGGCTCAGTGGATGAGCTGAATCCGGTGGTCGTCGAACGGCGACAAATCCGGCGCCAGCAACTGAATGTAGCGGTCGAAGTACAGCAACTGCTTTAGCAGTAGGGCAAATTCCCGCGGGAATCGGATGCCGTGCTTGCGCCCCAGATCGACGATGGAGAGCATGAACTGCTCGGCATCATCGATGGGCATGTCCATGGCCGGGTCGCCATCCATAATGCCCATCGCCACGGTCATCAGCCGCCGGATATCGCGGGCCAGGTCGGTCTCGTCCACGCTGGCCTTCGTCACCCCGATGATGACCAGGCACTGCGCCATCTTGCGGTAGTCATTGGCGGCCCGGGCGGCCATGAAATCCACCAGCGCCTGCCAGGTTTCCTTGCGGATCCGCCCGACGATGCCAAAGTCGATGAAACCAACCCGGCCATCCTCCAGCACCATCAGGTTGCCGGCATGCACGTCGGCGTGGAAGAACTGGCAGCGCACCAGTGAATCCATCCAGGTGTTCAGCGCATTGATCAGCGTCCACTCGGGCTGCGGCGAATACTTCTGAATGCTCTCGAGGTCGGTAAATGGCACGCCGTAAAAGCGCTCCATGGTCAGCACGCGCATCGTGGTGGCCTGGTGATAGACCTTTGGCGCACAGGCGAATGCGTTGTCGGTGTCGCGCAGAAACTGTCGAAAGGCTTCGATATTGGCCGCCTCCGCCAGAAAATCGCATTCCTTGAG
Source organism: Oceanococcaceae bacterium (assembly GCA_039768115.1). Classification (GTDB taxonomy): domain Bacteria; phylum Pseudomonadota; class Gammaproteobacteria; order Nevskiales; family Oceanococcaceae; genus MS8. The sequence goes on along the minus strand of JBDNBC010000067.1, from coordinate 2,156 downwards.
CATGGACGCCTGAATGTCGCCGACGATTTCCGAGGCCGATGTCCGCGTCAGTGCAGGCATGACGGTTTCCAGCAGCTTGGTCACGACGTACAGCACGTTGAAATCGGTGGCCAGCACGGTGTGTACACCGGGCTTCTGCACCTTGATGACCACGTCTTCGCCGCTGACCAGCGTTGCCGCATGTACCTGGGCAATGGACGCGGTGGCCATCGGCTGCGGATCGATGTGCTTGTAGATGGTGTCGAGCGGCTGGTCGAACTCTTCGCGGAGAATCTCCTGAACCGTCGCGTAGGGAATCGGCGGCGCCGCGTCTAGGCAACCCTGGAAGGCATCCACATACTCGCGCGGGAACAACGACGGCGCGCTGGCCACGAATTGCCCGAGCTTGATGTAGGTCGTGCCCAGGCGCTCGAAGGTTTGCCGCAGCAAATCCGGGGTCGGCGGGCGCCGGCCCAGCATCCACTCCATGCCCGTCATGCCGACGATGCGCGCGGTCTGCCCCAGGCGCAGCGAGCTGGTCACGGTATCGCGCAGCAGGCGGGTGGTTTTATTGCGTTGCAACATTCTGAGATCCAAAAAAAGCGCTGCCCGAAGCAGCGCGACCGCTCACTTTTATACGACGGCGCCTCGGCGGGCGGAAAAGTGGTCAATCCGCGGCGTCGAGCAGGCGGGTGTCGCGCATGAGGCTTTCCTGCGCCACGCTGGCTACCAGCGTGCCGTCGCGGGCAAAAATGTTGCCGCGCGATAAACCACGACCGAACTGGGCCGTAGGGCTGTCCATCACGTACAGCATCCATTCGTCAGCACGGAATGGCCGATGCAGCCACAGCGCATGATCGAGGCTGGCGACAATCATGTGCCGCTGCACGAAACTCGATGCATGCGGGAGCAGCGCCGTCGACAGCAGGCTGAAATCCGAGGAATAGGTCAACACCGCCTGATGCAACAAATGATCGTCACCAAGGGCCCCGTCGGCGCGAAACCAGATGTGCTGTGCCGGGGCTTCCGCCGTGGGATGAAACGGGTTCTGCGGCTCGACTGGCCGAAAATCGATCGCCAGCTGACGCAGAAATCGCTCGCGATAACCTTCGGGGCAGTCCGCGGCCCACTCCTTGCGCCAGTCGGCCTGGCTACGCAGCGACTCCGGCGGCGGCACGTCGGGCATGGTTTCGGCGTGCTCAAGCCCCGGCTCGGTCTGATGGAAGGATGCGATCATCGTAAAAATCGGCCGCCCATACTGGATCGCATGAACCCGGCGCACGGCGAAGCTGCGCCCATCGCGCACGATGTCCACGTCGTACACAATCGGCGCATCCATCCGCCCGGCGCGCACGAAATAGGCATGCAGCGAGTGCGCCGTCGCGCCGGAATCCACCGTGCGCGCCGCCGCCACCAGCGCCTGGCTGAGCACCTGCCCGCCGAACACGCTCTTGCCGCCCAGATCCCGCGATTGCCCGCGAAAAATGTGACTATCGATGCGCTCAATATCGAGAAGATTGATCAGATCACTGAGTACAGGGTTATCCATCGGCAGCCTGAAATGCGGCATCACACCAACCCGGCAGCATAGCGCGACACGGCTACACTGCGACGCATGAGTGCCTCACACTGCGAGCTGCTATTGCTGCGCCATGCCAAAAGCGACTGGCACAGCGGGGCCATGCGCGACCACGACCGCCCGCTTAATGACCGCGGCCGCAAGGCGGCCCCGCGCATGGGCCGGTATCTGACGCAACAAAACATCCTTCCGCAGCAGGTGCTGTGCAGCACGGCCCTGCGCGCCCGGCAGACACTGGCCGGCCTGCTCGAATCCTGGCCGGCGAACATCGATGTGCCGGTCCGATTCGAGCCGGCCATCTACGAGGCCAGCCGGAACGACCTGCTGCGGGTGATCGAAACTGCACTGTCGGCCGGAACGCGCCTGCTGGTCATCGGTCACAACCCCGGCATGGAAGAACTTCTGCACTACCTGATCTCCCCGCGCACGACGCATCCGCGGCTGACGCAAGGCTTTCCGACCTGCGCGCTGGCCCAGATTTGCCTTCCGGACAAGCCGCTTGAGCCCGGCAGCGGCCACCTCGCACGGCTTGAATTTGTTCGGCAGATCGAGGACCAGCCGTGAGCCGCACCCCGATCACCTATGGCGCCATCGGCCT
>JBDNBC010000066.1:0-4370 GCA_039768115.1 Oceanococcaceae bacterium | reverse complement strand
GTGCGCGGGGTTTCCAGGCGTGCAAGTTCCAGATCGTTCTGCAGTCGCTGGATTTGCCGGGCACGTTCTTCCAACTCTTCGCGCATGGCGGCCTGAGTTGCTGCGGCCTCACTGCGCAGGGCATCGATCTCTGCACCCAAGGTATCCAATGCTTCTGTGTCGACGGTTGGGGCTTCAGGTGCAGGCGCATTGCGCAGGGCTTCGAGCTCGGACCGCATGGCGTCCATTTGCGCGCGCAGCTCTTCTGTTTCGCTGTCTGGTTCCGGCTCCGGCGGTTGGGATGTGTCGATCGGTGCAGGCGTGGGCTCGAGCGTACCAAAACCCGGACCCGCCGCTTGGAATTCATCCGGTGAGGCGGTCTCGAGGCTATCGGGGTCAGAGCCGCCAGAGAACAAAAGCAATAGACCGCCAAGGGCCACGATTGCCCCAATGCCGAGGGCAATAGTGACAGCGGACGGCCGCTCCCTTCGGTTTTGTGGTTTGCCTTCAAGTGCTTCGAGGCGCTTCTTAAGCTCAGCTGTTTCACTCATCCTGATTTGCCTCGCTCATCTCTTGGACGCAGATCTCGTCCTCACCGAGTCTGAGGACCCATCGATTGCTGACACCTGAGACGCGGACCACGCCGTCTGGTCGCGCGAGCGCATTCACGCTGCGCTCATTGCCCGCCGACCAGCGAAAAATCGCTGGCAGCGGCGCGTTTGCGGCAAAATGGAAATAGGTGAATGTGCCGTCGTCCCAAATCTCGCGCGGGGTGATCCCGGATCGTGCGCTGACGCCATAGGCGTGGTTTGCTGGCGCGTTCGCAGCAAAACGCGATTGCTCTGGTGCTGCTTCGGGATAGGTGAAGCGAATGACGTAGAAGGTCGGTGAACTCGCCTCGGTGACGTTGAAATAATAGCTGCGCCGGTTGGAATAGACGGTGATGTTGGTATGCGCGCCGCGCGTGACGGGCTTGATTGCAAAGACCTGGCCACCGGGAACACCGTCCAGGAGAAATCCTTCGGTGTCGCCCGCAATGATCGAGCGGATGGTCTCGCCCTGGCCAAACTCGATGCTGGTCACGTGGGTCAGACTGGTGCGGATGCGGTAGACCTGCCCATCTTGATAGGTGGCCAGCCGGACGCGGGCATCATAAGGGCCCTGGCGCGGCTGGGTCTCTGCATAGGCGGTGCCAGTAAGCGGCACGAGGATGGCGAGGATCAGGAACAGACGGCGCATTGGTTACTCCAAACGATCCGAGCGGATCGCGTATTCAGTGACGGTGAAGCCGAAGGGGTTTTGCCAGACATCATCGATCGACCGGCTATTCTCGGGCTGAAACTCAAACATCAGCGTTGCGGTGAAGAGCCCGTTTTGACTGCCTCGCGGCGAGTTAAGCCGCTTGCGAAGGCGCACCTGGGCACGATTGGCGCTGATATGGGTGATCGACAGAACCTCAACATCAAGCCGCGCATCTGTGCCGTAGCTGTCAGGTGGGTATGCCTCGTGACCACTGGTCCAAAGTGCACGCAGACCTGTTGCGGCCGCCCCATCTGACTGATCCAGGACCCGCCGCACGCGCACGTCATTGTCGAGTTGATTATACGTCTCTCGACCGATGACATAGCGGTAGACCTGTGCCTCAATGATAGCGGGGCGTTCCGTGAGTGAGACCGCTTCAACCATGGCATTGGGGAGGGCCATGCCGGTTGCGCTATCAAAGGGCACGATCATGGGCGGCGGATCCACGTCGAACAGGGCGACAAGGGCAGCGGCGAGGCAACCTGCCATGCCAAACCCCATGCCTGTTAGCCCCAGTTTCTGCCACATGAGCTCGCGTCGTCTTGCGCCGTAGACGAGCTCTTCTTCTATAACTTCTGCCTCACTGTTCATGGGGTCAGTCCGCGCGCAGGTCTGGCAGGGTGAAGTCCATGTAGCGGCGCTCTTCGGCCAGCGTGGCAGCATCGACCACGCCGGATTGGCCCGCGCCGACGGTCTGGATGGCTTCGAGCTCCCACATGCGCGTCATGGCAATCGCCATCTCGGCCGTGACGCGGGTGTTGTGATCGACGGCTTCCTTGAGCGTCTCCATATCCGGGATCAGCGAGACCAGCTGTTCGACCCGCTCGAGGGATTGCGCGGCCTCGTCATAACTGTTCTCAGCGGCCGCCGACATCACCGCCCCGGTGCTCGCCTGGCTGGCAATGCGCTCAGCCCCCGGATTGCCGCTGCTGGCCATGTCGGACAGGCTGTCTTGGTCAAAGCCTGCATCCTCGAGGGCTTGCGTCATGCGGCCTTCCATTTGAGGTGCTGCGTTGCCGATGAGGCCGCTGAAATCGCCGCTTTGGATTTGCCGGATGGTCCCAAGAAGATCGCCGAATTCCTGATCGAGAAGCCCATCAAGGTCGCCGCCCATGGCCATCTCGATGATGTCCGTCGCTCCGGTCAGGGCGGCGTAGGTTTCGTTCAACGTGTCGAGTTGCTGCTGCACCAGGTCGAGCTGCTCGAGAAGCGTGTCGAGCTGGTCGGTTTGGATCCCGAAGTCCTCCAGCATCTGCTGCAGCTGGCGAATTTCCTGGGCGATGTTGCGCGTATCGACCGTCGGAACGCCTTGGGCAGATACGGGTGAGGTGACCAGCAACGCGCAGGTGGCAACGGTAGAGAAAAAGCGGATCATCGGAGTGCCTCCAGATCGAATTGCATGAAGTCTTGTTCGCGCGCCTGTGCGGCCGCCATGGCCAGTTCTGCCGCGCTAAGCGGGCGGGTATGGGCGGCCATGAGGCGCGTACGGATCCCGATCAGCCGGGCGAGTTCGGCCCGCGCATAGGTGTTGAGCGACATGGCCGCGTGAATGTCATCTGTCTCGCCAATGCGGGTGATGATGCTCCGCACGCGCAGCGCGGCTGCTTGCACGGAGACCAAGGAGTAATCGCCATAGACGCCTGCACCGAAGGAGGTGAGGCTCATGGTCGAGTTAGCAAGCAGAACCGGATCAATGGTGCCAAGTGCATCGACGCCGCCCACGCGGGCAAGGTAGAGATTGTAGCGCTCAGGGATGACCTGAACGTAGTGCTGGGTCTCTGCAAAAGGTGGCACGCCGCCGTAGCGCTGCACGTTGCCGGGACCGGCATTGTAGGCGGCCAAACCGTGAATGATGTTGCCATCGAACATGGCCAGCATCTGCGCCAAATAACGCGCGCCGCCGGTGACCTGGATGTAGGAATTTTCATAATAGGCGGGGTAAATCCCGAGATCCTGCGCCGTGCCGGGCATGATCTGGGTCAGGCCGAAAGCTCCAACAGGGGATCGTGCGCCGATGGTGAAGCGGCTTTCTTGCCAGATCAGCGCCTGCAACAGGCAGCGCCATTGCTTGGGCGATAGACCCGCTGCGCGTACGCCGGACATATGGTGCGTTTCCTGAGCCGCGCGAATGATCAGCTCTTCGATCGATCCCGAGGCATCGCCGAACATTTGTGCAGCGCCGGGATTTGGGACAGCTGGGCCATAGAGCGTTTCTGCGGCGCTTTCAGGTGATGAACCCGCTTCTAAGCTTGCGATCAGTGCGCCCGAATTGCCGTTGGCCAACGTTGCGGCATCGAGGATGTCTTCCAGCGCTTGGAGCTGTTCTTGTTCGAGCTCTTCAAGCTCTTCTTCTTTGGACAGCCGGTCCCGTTGCAGCGCTAGATCCTGCTCGCCCTGCTGCAACACGCGCTCGCGCTGCAAGAACATGCCCGCATCAAATGTGGGAACGCCTTGAGCGAAGGCCATTGGCGCGGCGAGCCACACCAGACCCGCAAGGATATGCGGACGGAGGCTATTCATGCAGCGAACCAATCGGCCCGAGCAGCTCGAAATTGCAGTTGCTGCGGCTGACCTCGGCAAAGGTGGTGAAGCATTCGGCTTCGGACGGCCGGTATTCCGCGCCGACCAGTGCTTCGCCTTTTTCCATGCCGCCAAGGATCGTGAGGTAGGGGCCAAGGGCACTCAGGTCGGCATCGATCACCACCGAGCCTTGATCATCGCGCACCAGCGCCAGACGGGAGTTGCTGCTGGTGCCGAGCAAAACACTGAGCTCTTTCTCAGAAAGGCCCAGCATGGTGTAATCACTGGCCGAGGCCCGAATGTTGGGAAGCAAAAGCTGCGTCGGCACAGCCTCGGCAATCGTTTTGCCGGTGCGGGTTTTCTCGAGCTGGCTTGCGTATTGGGTCATCATCACAACGACGGCATTCTGTTTCCGCGCCGTGACCAGCCAGTTGCTGAGCCGATCTGCGAAATACGGGTTGTCGAGCGCCTTCCAGGCCTCATCGATGATGATCAATGTCGGCTTGCGATCCTCGATCACACGCTCCACCCGTCGAAACAGGTAGGAGAGAACCGCCATGCGTTCTTTC
>JBDNBC010000065.1:0-5470 GCA_039768115.1 Oceanococcaceae bacterium | reverse complement strand
TGCGCCAGCAGTTCGACGAGATCCGGCTGGACAGCGCACAGCTGGCCCGCCTGCGCGCTGTTGAGGCCGCCGCGGAAACCACCCCGACGCCCGCCGACGCGCCCGCTCGGCCCGACCGCCGCCGGCTGTTGGCGGCCGCCGCCGGGTTCGCCACGCTGACCATCGGCGGTGGCGCGCTCTGGCAGATGACTCGGCCCGCCAACCGGGTGGACGACATCTTCAACGATATCTGCGCCAACCATTTGGCCGCACACCCGCTGAGCTTTCAGGCTCATTCAATCAATGCGCTCGCTGAAGCTTTCATGCCGCTAGGCTTTCTCGTGCGTGATTCAGCGCCACTGCGCGAAATCAACGGCGAGGTCATCGGCGGCCATTTCTGCAAGCTGCTGGATCAAGCCGCCGCTGAAATTCGCTGCCGCCTCGCCGACGGCCTCTGGGCGACAGTCGTGCAGACAGCCTACGCCGTGGATGTGTTCGGCCCTCTGCCCGACCTCGCCCAGGGCGCTGCGCCCATCACCAGCACGCTGCGTGGCTTACTGTGTCAGGTCTGGCGTGATCGCGGCATGGTGTTCGTCACCGCGCAGCCCGCTTGATCCGTTCCCGCCACCCGTCAATTCTCCAGGCCTGGATAGACTCCCGATGATCAATCGACTCAAATCCGTATATATCTCCGTCTTCTCCGGCGCCGCCGCGATCCTGATGCTCATTGCCGGCTGGCAACTGGCTCAGGCCGGCACCCTGGCCTCGCCCTGGCTGGGCGCGCTGCTGGCCGGCGGGGCGCCTAGCGCGTTCTTCGGCTGGGTCTTTCTCAGTGGGGCCGAGCGAACCCGACCGCGGCTGTGGCCTCTGCACGGCGCTACCGCCCTCGGCACGCTGCTGGCATTCGGCTTCGGCGGCGGATGGCCGGCTTGGCTAGCCGGGCTCATCGGCCTGGCCGGCGGGCTGGTTTATGACTTCTGGTACTCACGCAATGACGACCGGGACGCCAGCGTGCTCGCCCCCGACCGCATCCTGCCGGCCTTTAGCCTAGAAGCACCCGACGGAACGGCCGTGGCCTCATCCGACCTGCTGGCCCAGCCCACCATCTGGCTGTTCTACCGCGGCAACTGGTGCCCGTTCTGCATGGCGCAGGTCAAGGAAATCGCCGCGCAGTACCGCGAGCTAACCGCGCGTGGCGCGCAGGTGGTGCTGGTTAGCCCTCAGCCTGAAGCGCAGACCCGTGCGCTCGCCGCCAAATTCGATGTGCCCATGCGCTTCCTGATCGACCGAGACAATCAGGCGGCACGCACCTTGCGAATTGACGCCGCGCACGGCCTGCCCGCCGGCATGCAGCTGCTCGGATACGCCAGCGACGTGCCCCTGCCCACCGTGTTCATCACCGCCGCCGGCGGCCGAATTCTGTACGCCGACCTGGCCGACAACTACCGCATTCGCCCGGAGCCCGACGCCTTCCTGCAGGTGCTGGAGCGCGCCGGCTGAAACCATCGTCCGACCGGGCCGGCGCGTTCCGCCCCGAGCGGCGTATGGGGAGCATTCGACCCGAGAGTCAGGCGGCGCTATCGTCACGGCATCCTCGTCGTACGGAGCCCTCCCCATGTTCAGCCTGCGTTGTGTCACCGCATTCATTGCCGTTGTACTTGCCAGCCCGGCCGCGGCTGAGGTCGTGGCCAGCAGCGATGCACACTATGTTCTCCGCCACGAGGCGCTCAGCAACGACTCCCCAGCCGCCCTGTGGCAACGCCTGATTCACCCGCAACGCTGGTGGAGCCCCGCACACACCTACTCCGGCGACGCCGCGCACCTACGTCTCGACGCGCAGGCCGGCGGCGTCTGGCGGGAAGACTGGGACGGCGGCTCCGTCAGGCACGGCACCGTCCTCGCCGCCCTGCCGGGCACGATGCTGCGACTCGACGCCCCCTTCGGCCCGCTGGCCGGCGCCGGCGCCCACGTGGTCTGGACCATCACCCTGCACGCCGACGGCGACGGCACCCGCGTGCAGTTCGATGAAGTCGCCAGCGGCCCGCCCAGCGCCAAGCTGGCTCAACTCGCACCGGCGGTGGATGGCGTGAAATCCGAGGCGCTGCGGCGGTTGACGGGGGCGCCTTGAGACGGACAGGCTCGGGGAACTCGGAGTTCTGCATTTGCAGAATGAGGGCCGTTATCCAACGAAGCGTAAGAGCGCATCCGCGGGAGTACAGATCAAAAGCGCATCTGGCGGCGGCATCTGCAGCAGGTCGCTATCCCCTGTCACCAGCACGTCGGCCTCACCCAGCAGCGCCGTTTCCAAAAACTTATCGTCGTCAGGATCACCGCAGCCCATGGCCGCGCCAGCGATCGACGTAAACTCCGCCACCGCGTCCAGCTCCGCAAGAAAACGGTGACGCAGGCTCACGCTGACATAGCGGTCGAATTTGGATCGCAGCAGCCGCGATTTCAGCTCATCAAAGGTTTCTGGCGAGAACACCAGGACGGCACTTTCTCCGCGCAACGTATCCAAAAGCCGCGCTGGCGTGCCTGCACCACTAAGCACTGCGCTGATCAGGACGTTGGTATCGAGAACCGCACGCTCAATCGTCATTCGTCAGCAACGTGGCCAATTCGGCCTCCGTCAGTCCTGCTGCCGCGGCATCGGCACGAAGCTGGTCGACGGTGGCTTGCAGGCGCGACCATGCCGCGCCCCGCAGCCGCTGGAACTGCTCCTCGGACATCATCACCGCTACCGAACGCCCTTTTTTCGTCACCCGCACGGGTGCGCGCTGAGCCGCGTCCAGAAACTGGCCGAACTGATTCTTGGCTTCACGAGCGGCGATGATTTTCATCAGGCCATTATAGCTATTATGGCCATCCTGATTCACGCTGGGACCGGTCGGGCCACGGGCGCTACCGCCGCTTCGCCAACGAGCTGCGCACGCAAATATTCGCGCACGTCTGACCAAGCAATCGCCTTACCACTCTCCGCGATCTGCCCGAACCGCGCTTCGGTTTCAGCGTAAACGCCTGCCGCCGCTCAACACGCTCGGCAATGGCCTGCAGAATCCGCGCATGATCAGTTTCCCCTGGGCTTGGGCAACTGCGTGAGCACGCGCTTTCAAGTCTTCGGGCAGGCGGATTGTGGTGGTGGACAGGGGCAACTTCCAGGGCTTATCGAGCGAATTGGATCGCCTGCTTGTCACCCGACCACAGCGCATTTTCATTTTTTGGCGTAACCCCATCTACTCCAAACCCGCTACATTTCTGACGGGACCCCACCACACCCTGAAAACCCATGTCGGACGCCATAAGTGAACTGCTCCGTGCCGTGAGGGACTTCTCCGCGGCCCGGCAGTGGCAGCCTTTTCATTCGCCCAAAAACCTCAGCATGGCGCTGAACGTTGAGGCCGCCGAACTACTGGAGCACTTTCAATGGCTGACGGCCGAGGAGTCGGACAACCTGCCGGCAGAAACCCTTCGCAAAGTGCAGAACGAAATGTCCGATGTGCTTCTGTACCTGTTGCTGCTTGCGGATCGGCTCGACGTGAACCTCGTCGCTGCCGCCAAGCAGAAGCTCATGATCAACGCTGATAAATATCCGGTCGAGAAATCCCGCGGCAACGCACGCAAATACGATCAACTCGACGAGCCGCGTACGTGATCGTCTATTCCGCGGATAAGTCGGCGTTTCTGCACGATGTCCGCAGCAATACGATTCACACGAAGATTCATGCCGAGTTTCAGCGACGACTCCAACGCCGGGTCGGTGTGCGCGAAGTCGAGTCGTGGCGGAATTCCATGCAGTTCATGTCGTCCGCTTTGCACAACCGCGAGATTCCCTATGACGCCCGCGTATCCATCGAGTTTTCGATACCCCTGACAAGCAAACGGGTCGATTTCATCCTGACGGGGCAAGACTCCAGTCGGCGCGACGTCGCGGTGATTGTCGAACTCAAGCAATGGAGTGCTTTGCAAGCGACGGACAAGGACGGGATCGTAGTGACACGGCTTGGGGGGCGCGAGGTAGAGACGGCTCACCCGTCTTATCAGGCCTGGACATATGCGGCCCTCATTGAGGACTACAACGAAACCGTCCGCGAAGAACAAATCGAGCTCAAGCCTTGCGCGTATCTTCACAACCTGGATTCCGCCGACCAACTGCGCGACACGCGCTACGCGGATCACATCACCCGAGCCCCGGCATTTATTGCCGAGGATGCGCTGAAGCTCAGCGACTTTCTGGGTCGCTATGTCCGCTACGGTGACCATAGCGACATCCTCTACCGCATCGAGCACGGTCGCATCCGTCCCTCGAAGTCGCTGGCGGACTGCCTAGCGCAGATGATGTCGGGGAACACAGAGTTTCACCTGATCGACGACCAGAAACTGGTGTACGAGACGGCTCTCCATCTCGCCGATAAGGCACAGCGCGGCCCGCGTCAGGTCCTGATTGTTGAAGGGGGGCCGGGAACCGGAAAATCGGTCGTCGCCATCAACCTGCTGGTCGAACTGACCCAGCGCGAAATGCTTGCGCAATATGTGTCTCGCAACGCGGCACCGCGCGCTGTCTATGCCGCCAAGCTTGCTGGCACCTTGCGCAAGAACCGTATTCACAATCTTTTTCGTGGATCAGGAGCGTTCATGGATGCCGAGGCGCGTGTGTTCGATGCGCTTATCGTCGACGAAGCTCACCGCCTGAACGAAAAATCAGGCCTGTATGGCAACCAGGGCGAGAATCAGATCAAGGAGCTGCTAGGTGCCAGCAAATTCAGCGTGTTTTTTCTGGACGAGGATCAGCGCGTCACACTGAAGGACCTGGGGAGTGCCGAAGAGATTCGCACATGGGCCAAACACCACAGCGCAGAAGTCCACACGCTCAGCCTGGAATCACAATTTCGTTGCGGTGGATCTAGCGCGTATCTCGCGTTTCTCGACGACGCCTTGCAGTTGCGGCAAACCGCCAACCCAACCATCACTCCCGACGAATTCGACTTTCGCGTCATCGACGATCCCGTTGAGCTACACCAAAGCATCCGCGAAAAAAACCAAGGCCGGACAACGGCGCGCATGGTCGCCGGCTACTGCTGGGACTGGCACAGCAAACGAGACCCCACGGCTGATGACATCGTGTTGCCTGATTACGGATATGCTGCCCAATGGAATCTGGTACGCGATGGCAGCCTGTGGATTATCGCTCCGGGCTCCGTTGAGCAGGTCGGCTGCATTCACACCTGCCAAGGCCTTGAAGTGGATTACATCGGCGTGATCATCGGGCCGGACTTCGTGGTTCGGGACGGCCATGTCGTGACTGACGCGACCCAGCGCTCTCGAATGGACGCGTCCGTGCGAGGAATCCGCACATGGCTACGAAACGAGCCCCAAAAAGCCCAGCCCGTTGCCGACCGCATCATCAAGAACACCTACAGGACCTTGATGACACGGGGCCAGAAGGGTTGTTACATCCACTGCACCGACGCAGAAACCGCCGACTACTTTCGCC
>JBDNBC010000064.1:0-3257 GCA_039768115.1 Oceanococcaceae bacterium | reverse complement strand
GGTTCGAGCGGCGGTTCGGCCGCGGCGGTCGCGGCCGGGAAGGCGCCCGCCGCGACCGGCAGTGACACCGGCGGCTCGATTCGCCAGCCGGCGGCGCGGTGCGGCGGGACCGGCATCAAGCCCACCTACGGCCGCTGCAGCCGCTACGGGATGATTGCCTTTGCCTCCAGCCTCGACCAGGCCGGCGTTTTCGCCCGGACCGCGCGGGATTGCGCCATGGTGCTGGGCGAAATGGCCGGCTTCGACGCGCGCGATTCCACTTCATCGGAGCGGCCTACCGAAGATTACCTCGCGTCGCTGGACCAGCCGCTGCGCGGCCTGCGCATCGGCAAGCCGCGGGAATATTTCGGTGCCGGGCTGGATGCCGAGACGGGGGCGCGGATCGAGGCGGCGCTTGACCTGCTGCAGGCCCAGGGCGCCACGATCGTCGACATCTCCTTGCCGCGCATGGATCTGTGCATCCCGGCGTACTACGTGATTGCCCCGGCCGAGGCCTCGTCGAATCTGTCGCGCTACGACGGGGTGCGTTTCGGTCACCGCTGTGCCGACCCGGTTGGTCTTGAAGATTTGCACACGCGCTCGCGCAGCGAAGGTTTCGGCCGCGAAGTGCAGCGGCGCATCATGGTCGGTAGCTATGTGCTGTCACATGGGTACTACGACGCCTACTACCTGCAGGCGCAGAAAGTCCGTCGGCTGGTCAGCGATGACTTCGCCACGGCTTTTGCCGACGTCGATGTCATTGCCGGTCCCACAACCCCCGGGCCGGCCTTTGCCCTGGGGGCCAAGACCGATGACCCGGTCGCCATGTATCTCAATGACATCTACACCATCGCCGCTAACCTCGCGGGGCTGCCCGGGATGTCGGTGCCGGCCGGCCTCGTCGGGGGGCTGCCAGTGGGCCTGCAACTGGTCGGCCCGGCCTTTAGCGAAGCCCGTCTGTTAGCCGTAGCGCATCAGTTTCAGCAGCACACGGATCATCACCGACAGCGCCCCGCGCTGGCCCGCGGAGGTGCGGCATGAGCTGGGAAGTTGTCATCGGGCTGGAGGTGCACGTCCAGCTCGCCACGCAGTCGAAGATTTTCTCCGGCGCCAGCACGCGTTACGGAGCGGCCCCGAATACCCAGGCCTGTGCTGTAGATCTGGGCCTGCCCGGCGTGTTGCCCGTGCTGAACGGTGCGGCCGTCGAGATGGCCGTACGCTTCGGGCTGGCGGTGGATGCGCAGATCACCTCGCCCAACGTCTTCGCGCGCAAGCACTATTTTTATCCCGATTTGCCCAAGGGCTATCAGATTTCGCAGTACGAACTGCCCATCGTTGCACACGGCCACCTGGACATTCCGGTGGGCGAGGACGGTGACACCAAGCGGATTCGGATTCTGCGCGCGCACCTTGAAGAGGATGCCGGCAAATCCATTCATGATGCGATTCCGGGCGGGACGGGGATTGACCTGAACCGCGCCGGCACGCCGTTGATTGAGGTAGTGACCGAGCCGGACATGCGCAGCGCGGCCGAAGCGGTGGCCTATCTCAAGATGTTGCACGAGCTGGTGCGCTGCATTGGCATCTGCGACGGCAATATGCAGGAAGGGTCGTTTCGTTGCGATGCCAATGTTTCGGTGCGGCCGCAGGGCAGCACCACGCTGGGCACGCGCACGGAAACCAAGAACCTGAACTCATTCCGCTTCGTTGAAAAAGCGATCCTGTTCGAGGTTGAGCGGCAGATCGACGTACTCGAGGGTGGGGGCGACGTGCAGCAGGAAACCCGCCTGTTTGACCCGGACAAAGGCGAAACGCGGGCCATGCGCAGCAAGGAAGACGCGATGGACTATCGCTACTTTCCCGACCCGGACTTGCTGCCAGTCGTGTGCGATGAGGCGTTCATTGCGGCGCAGCGCGCGGCCCTGCCGGAGCTGCCCACCCAGCGTCGCGAACGCTACATGCGGGAATACGGCCTGGCCGCCGGCGAGGCCCGGCTGCTGGCCGGTGACCCCGACATCACGCGCTACTTCGAGGCGCTGGTGGCCGAGGTGGGTACGGAGCAGGCCGGGCTGGCCGCCCGCTGGCAGCTCGGGGAGCTGGCCGGCGCGCTGAATGCCGCCGGGCTGGACATCTCCGCCAGCCCTGTCGGCCCCGAGCGCATGGCGGGCCTGGTTCGCCGTCTCGCGGATGACACACTCAGCGGCAAGCTCGGCAAGAAAGTCTTTGCGGCCATGTGGGACAGCACGGATTCGGCTGATGCCATCATCGAGGCGCAGGGCCTGAAGCAGATGTCGGACACCGGAGCGCTGGAGGCCATTATCGATGCGGTCATCGCCGCGCATCCCGAGCAGGTTCAGCAGGTGCGGGAAGGCAAGACCAAGGTGATCGGCTTCCTGGTCGGCAAGGTCATGCAGCAAACGCGCGGGCAGGCCAATCCCGGGCTGGTCAACAAGCTGCTTCAGTCACGCTTGTGATGCAGGACAATCACGCCGCCGGGGGGCGTCTCTGGTCCTTTCGCTATGCCGATCTGCCGCTGCGCGGCGGACTGGTGCAGCTGGGTCCGGAATGGCGATCATGGGTTGCCGAACGTGGCTATGCGCCGCTGGCAGCCCAACTTCTCGGTGAGTCGCTGTGTGCTGTGGCACTGCTGGCCGGGAGCGCCAAGAATCCGCCGCGCCTGACCTTGCAGCTCTCGGGCGCGGCCGGTGTCGACTTGCTGGTCGCGCAGAGCTTGCGGGCCGGGCAATTGCGCGGGATGGTCAAGCCGGCGCATCTGGCCGCGCTGCCGTTTGGCCAGGGCGGTCGACTGGTCATGACGCTGGAGCCGATGCAGAGCCGGGACGACACGACGGTCGCGCAGAGCATCGTGGCGCTGGACGGTGCCAGCCTGGCGCAAGCCATGGCCGGATATTTTCAGCAATCCGAGCAGCTGCTTACGGCGTTCTATTTCCATGCCGACGCGAACAATGCTTTCGGCCTGATGGTGCAGCGGATTGCCGGCGATGCAACGGATGTCTCCGCTGCACTCGATGTTGTCGGCCGATGGGCCCTGCGTGACCTTCCGCCGGCGCCGGAGCAGTACCTGGCGGCCCTTCTCGAACACGACATCGTGCTGCTGGAGCCGGTGCAGCACTGGCAGCTGGCCTGCCATTGCGATAGCGGTACCGTGGGCCGCATGTTGCTGGGTCTGGGGTACGACGATGCCCGTGGATTGATTCGTGAACGTGGCCAGATCGATATCGAATGCGGGTACTGTGGGGCGAGCTATCGCTACGACC
>JBDNBC010000063.1:0-5986 GCA_039768115.1 Oceanococcaceae bacterium | reverse complement strand
CCTCAAGGAGGCCGCCGAGCGCGTTGCCAAGAAGACCACGACCGAGTAGAACCGCTACGCGTCCCCTCGCATCCAGGTGGGGGATTTTGAAGTGGCCACAGGTGGGGGACTTTCAGGTGGCCGCCCGGGGTCTGCTGCCATGTTCCTTTTTCCTCGTGTGGCCAGAACCCTTCTGCAATTCATCCTGGTCTACGAGTTTTCAGATGCAACACCACTCAACGAGATCATTAACGCCGCCCCTTGCCCTTGCGATCTACCTGTCCTGTGGGAACGTGGTCTGCATCCACCAGGGAGCCACACCACATGCACCAGCAGTCATTTACGGGATTCGCCACCGGCGCCAGCGCAGGGAGCGGCGCACTCATGCTCCTGCCGCCGACGGAACATGAAGAAGCGATCGACGCGGTGCACCAGGCCACGGCGATCTACACCACCGTGTCGGTCGTCGAGGCATTGCTCGACCGTCTGGACTGGCCCACCTGCGGAGGTCGCCTGCTCGACCCGAGCGCCGGCGATGGCGCGTTCCTCGTCGCCGCGATCGAGCGTCTTGCCCCCGCGCCCGGCGATCTGCTCACGCTCTCGCGGGTCCGTGGATATGAGTTCCACGCGGGGGCCGTCAGCGATGCCCGCTGCCGCGTGGCGGACGTTCTGCGCAAGCTCGGCTGGACCGCTGCTGCGGCCCGCAAAGCCGCGCCTACCGTCGTCGAACAGCGCGACTTCCTCACGGAAGGCGGTCGTGAGTCCACTGATCTGATTGCCGGAAACCCGCCGTATCTGGCGTGGTCTCGCCTCCCCGACTACTTCAAGACGCTGTACGCTGATGTTGTCGCGAAATATGCAAATCGCGACCTGCTATACGCATTTGTCGACCAATGCACGAAGGTGCTCTCGCCACACGGAGCGATTGCGGTCGTGACCTCGGACCGGTGGCTGTTCAACCAGACCGCTGCGGAGTTGCGCAGCGCTGTCGGCAAGCAGGTTTCGCTCGCGCACGTCGAACGATTGGACGTGAGCACGAGTTTTTACAGACCGAAACTCCGCCGCGCCGGCTCACTGCCCCGCATCCATCCTGTATCCGTGGTGCTTCGCCGCACCGGCACCGACCTGGTCCCCATCACCGCCGCGCCCATCTCGCCGGACGGTCACGAGGACACCCCATGGACGGGGCCGACGCTCAGCGACATCGCCACCATTCGTCTTGCACCGTGGCTGGGTCCGCACGGCGTTTTCACAATCGATGCTCAACAGGCGGACACCCTCGGTCCGCATGCAGACCTGGTGCCTGTGGTGGACACGGACGACGTCGACCCGGCCACCGATCGGTTGGCGCCCCCGAGCCGCATGGCCATCCGCACACAGCGCGCGGTCGAACCTCAGGGCCCAGTTTCAGCGCACCTGCTCGCGACACGTGATCGGATGCCGCCCCGCGGTCTTCGCGGTCCTTACTGGGTGCCACCCGAATCCCTTCCGGCCGCGCTGGACGAACCTTCGCTGATGGTCCCTCGCATCGCACAGCGCATTCGCGTGATCGACCTTCCGGCCGGTGTGTCCGCGATCAACCACAACATCACGGTCATCCGACATACCGCCGGCGGCCCATCTCTCGACGAGATCCGCGCGGTGCTGCTCAGCGCCGAGTCCCACGCCTGGCTCCTGCGTCACGCCCCTCGCCTGGAGAACGGCTACCTCTCCATCACCACTTCGCTGCTCCGCCGCCTGCCGTTCACCGGCACGATTCCAGCGTCGCTTGATCTTGCACGCGCCGCCTGAGCGCACCGGTTGCGCTTTTCATTCAGTCACGCATCCTCATCTCATGAACCAAACCACTACCGACCCGACGCCGCTGATCCCGACCACCGTGGCCCGATGGGAGTTGTACGACGTGACCGTCAACGGCGTCACCGCCGCCCAGGTCGCCCAGGTCTGCGCGCAGGTGCTCGAAGAAATTCTGCGGTCGGTCTTCGAGGGCGTGCTCGCCGGTACCGTCCAACCTGGAAATGCCTGCGATGAGGTCTGCGACCGCTGGGAGCAAGGCATATCGCCGCGGCTCATGGCCCAGCTCAACCTGTCCGAGGGGTTCGGTGTTCTCGACACCGAGCCGCGTACGGTGGTCTATCGCATCGCCACCCGCGTTTTCGCGGACCAGAGCACGCTCCGCTAACCGCGGCCAACTCGGCTCGCTTATCCGTCGATCCCGGACAGCCCATCGGTCAGCATGCTCACCAGCATGGGCAATTCACCGCATTCGACCATCCGGCACCTGCCAGGCCTCGATCAGAGGCCCGAGACCGGCCCGCTACGCTTCGGCGAAGACTGGACCGGCGTGTTCCTTCGCGGCGACGCCGCCTTGCCGATGGCAAGCGCCCTGTCCGTTCTCCTGGAGCGAGCGACATCGGGCGAGCCTGTCGATCCATTTTCGCTGATGACCTGCCAGGGGCTGCGGGACATCCTGATCAGTTGCGACGAGCGCTTGCCGGCCGACGCCCCCGCGCCGCGATCCAGCGGGTGCGCACCCACAACCGATCGTGTTCCGCACGTTCCCCTTGCGGTCGTCCTCGCTGTCCTCCGCAACATGCGCTCGACGATCGGCACCATGCTGGCCTCGAACGACGCGTGGCACATTGCCGAGAATCAGGCTCGCCTCGTTGCCCGTGTCCATGAACTCGTCTGCGAGACCTGGGTCGACGAGCATGGCGTCGTCGCGCAGCTGGTCGCCGAGATCTGCCGCGTCAGTTCGCCCGCGTACCAAGTGCCTGCGGCACTCGGCTACTGCAAGAACCCCCTTCTCTGACCCACTCCATGGAGGTGCACCGTGCGGCGCAATCGAGTTGAAGAGCCCTGGCTTTCCCTGATCTTCGGCGTCGGCCTGATCGTCGTTGGCCTGATCACCGTTCCGACCGCCGCGGATCGCAGCGCGATCCTGGTATCGCTGGGAATCTCCCTGTCCGGCCTGTGCCTGCTGCTGTACTACTTCGTCCGCCGGCGGATCTGGGAGAAATCCCTTCTCACACTGCCCTGATCCACTGCTTCGATCACATGAAGCCCTCATTCGATGCGCCAGAGGCGCCGCTGTACGAAGTGATCCGTGGGGGCGAGCGCGCCACTCGTCTGGTTACGGAAGCCGAGGTACGTGATTTCCTCGACGCCAGCGGCTTGCCGGAAGACACGCCCGGGCACGAGGCGGTCCTCGCCGGCGCCACGCTCCACATCGACGGCGCCGACATGCGCTTCAACCTCATCGAGCCTCCTCGCGCGGGCTCTGGGCTTCTCTGCGGCAGAGGGTGGCAGCCTTCTTCAAGGCCGGCTGACCATCCGGTCTTTCGGCGTCGAGCTTTCAGCCACCACGCCCGCCAGTCGTCACGCCTCGTCCGGGGGCCCTGACATCGAGGCTTCCACGGCGCGCCTCAGCCTGGGGAACCGATCGAGCCGCTTCTCGATGTAGGCCGACATCGCCTCGTAGAGATGCACGCCGCACTGCTCGGCCGCCTTCACAGCATCGGCATTGCTGGGAAGCGCCAGCTCGTCGCGCCCCGGTCCATCGTCGATGCTGCCGTCTTCGCGGACGACCTCGGTGAGCACGTACGGCACGCCGCCGATGCAGCACTCCATGATGGCCAGCGTCAGCCCCTGGTCGAACCGGAAGCTCACGCGGACGTGCGTCAGCGCCTTGTGTCCGGCGCGCCGCGGTGCAGGGCATGCGGCGCACAGCTTTGCGGCGATCGTCGCCCGATCTTCTGCCGGGGCAACGCCGTCCGGATCCAGTTCGCATAGCGTTGCCTCCTCCTCAAGCCATCCATGGAGTGCTTTCGACACGCCGGGCTGAATCGCGCGCAGGTGCGCGGCAAATTCCGTGTTGGTGAAGGAGAACGCAAAGCCACCGCGCGCGTGTGCGCTGGCGAACTCAGCCAGGTTGCGTGGAAGGCTATTGGGATTGAAGGTCATCGGTGGATCTCGGTAGAGGTTGGAAGGTAGGTGATGCGACGCCTCCTCCGACCTCACGAATCCAACGTACACCGTGAAGTGTTGCTGACCTGGGCTCGACGTTAGCGGGTCACTTCAATCCGGTCAACGGGCCCTGAGTGCTCCCTTGCGATTGGTCCGACCCGTGGGACGCTGGTTCTGTACCACCCACCCGACGGAGCCTCCTCATGCCGCGCCCCTACCAATTCAAGTTCATCTCCTCCGGACTGGGCCTTGCCTCCTACCGGTTCTGGAACGGCGAGTCCGAGGGGCGCATCGAGTACCGGTTCTCGGCCGAACCCTACGAGACCAGCCACTTCAATGGCGACCGCGACCGCTACGCCCGCGAGATCGAGGCCTCGGTCAACCTGCTTCGCCGCGGCATCAGCGTCGAGCCCATCCCGCAGGACCTCGTCGACGCCTTCAACGAGCACCGCCAGCGCGAGCACGACAAGTACATCGACTGGCTCGCGAGCAAGCCTGACCTCCTCGCCACAATCCCCGCCGACGATCCCTCCCGAGCCGCCAAGGTCGAACCCATGGTCGGCGCACATTACGACTGCTCTCTGCGCCGCTGGGTCCGAAACGACGAATCCACCCTGGCGCGCACGGCCGCGGCGTGAAGGAGCACCACCCAATCTCCGACGAGGATCGCCGCATCGCGCGTCGCGACGCGAGCCGCCGGTACCGCGAGCGCAAGGCCTTTGCGGACTTCCTCTGCATGGGCTGCGGCGTCTGTACCTTCTGCAACGGCGACTACTACATGGTCACCAAGGATCTCTGGAACGCGGTCTGTGGCAACCCCATCGGGATGCTGTGCATCCGCTGCCTCGAGAATCGCCTCGGTCGCCTGCTCAATCGGCTCGATTTCATCGACGCGCCCGTCAACCTCATGGCCTTCGAGTCCGGGTCCGTCGCGCTACGCGCCGCCCTGCGCCGGTCACCTGACGAGCCATCAAGCCCCTACATCCAAGTTGCACCGACGACACCCCCTTTCTGCGAGCACTTGCCGCGCCGTCGCAAGACCATCGCGCGGTAGTTCATTCCCATCATCGCGTCACAGGTTTTCGATTCATTCGCTGCCTTCCGGTGCTTGCATGTCGGCCGACCTGCGAGAAGCTGAATGCATCTCCCATCTGACGCACGCAGGCACTCCCATGATGCAGCTCAAGGCTCTGTGGTCCGGCAAAGGCTTCGGTCGCAAGACCGGCAGCAAGGCCATTGCGCACAACGCGGTGCGTCGCCACGCCGTGTCCGCGATCGTCGAAGGTCTCGACGAGATCGAGCAGGCTGCGCGCGAGCAGCGCCTGCTGGCGCGCGTCGACGCCGAGATGGCGCGCGGCCTGGCGCGTCGCGATGCGCTCGTGGCCGAGCTGTCGGTGGCGCACGCCGCGGTGCTGACGTTCAGCCCGACCGGCGCGGACGTGTCCGGCCTGATCAACGCGGCCAGCCGCGTGTCGTCCCTTGCGCGCCAGCTCGGCAACGTGGCGCACTGGCTGTCCGACATCCAGCAGCACCGGGAAGTCGTGCTCGGCGTGCGCTCCGAGTCCGCTTGCGGCTACGGCCGTGATGCCTATGGCATCCCGCGCGTGGAGGACTACGACTGGTACGACCCGTGGTAGTCGGTCGCCGCTCCCCGTTCGCTCAGGGCCAACACCCGTGACTGGCACCGCCCCTGCCATCGAGGTTGAACCCGGCCAGCGTCGCGTCGCCACTAATCAGCGGGAGCAGTCGGGTTCCTCTCGGCCGCGATCACGCGGGAACCGGTGCGCAGCCCTTCAACAGGCCGCCGCGCTCATGCGCGAGCACCGCTGTACCGCAGAGGAATACGCCCGCCTGGTTGACCTGCACAAGCCCGTCCGGCCCTACGAGCACGTCCCCGAGTGCGCCTCTCGCCTCGACGTGAACACCGCCGTCGATGCTCCCAAGGCCTGCAAGGTGTGGGCGGCGGCCGCCTTGCTCGCTCCCGGCGACATCGTCGGCACGCGGCTCGATATCCCCGCCTTCACCCGTCACGGCGTATGGG
>JBDNBC010000062.1:0-4552 GCA_039768115.1 Oceanococcaceae bacterium | reverse complement strand
TGCAGGCCTCGCCATGGCGGTGACCGCCGGCGTGGTCGTGATGGCAACGTCCGGCACGCGCTGCACTTCGGTACTCGCGGCCAGTGGATCGGTGGTCGATCGCATGAACCACAGGTACGCCAGCAAGCCGATGATGATTGCCATGATCACCAGCCCCAGCACCCGACCGAGTCCGCTGCGGCTTTCCACACTGCCCGCCGACAGCCGGATGCGCGCCGGGGTCTGCGGCTGAGCCTGCTTCACGCGGGCGTTATAAGCCGCGATCAGCCCCTCTTCGGAAAGGCCCAGCAAGCGCGCGCACTTGCGGTAATAGCCGCGAACGTAGACCGGCTCCAGCAAGGCGCCAAAGTCGTCGGCCTCCAGCGCTTGCAGGGTGGCGACCGCCAACTTGGTCTGCGCGGCGAAATCTTCCAGGGTCAGGTGCGCATCCTCGCGCGCACGGCGGAGCTGCGCGCCCGGTGATGCGGGCCCGGAAGGAGGGCTGGCCGGCGCCGAGGCGCCGGGGGCAAGTTCATCAGGCGAAAGATCGGGATCTGAGGTCATTCTTGGGCAGCCTGCTCGGCTTCAGGCGATTCGGGAAATGTGGTGATCAACAGTTGTTGGTACTTGCGTGCCGCCGCAACGTCGCCCAGCGCTCGCTCGACGCGGCTGCGCATCAGCAGGGTTTGCGGATGGGGCGGTCCAATCGACTCATACCGTGACAGAAAACCGCGACTGCGCAGGTATTCCTGCTGCGACAGGCTGATCGACGCCATCTGCATCAACGCGTCGGGAAACAGGGGATTGACCGTCAGCGCCTGCCGCAGATAGCCCTCGGCGCGGGCGCTGTCCAGTGGACGGATACAGACCGCCGCGTTGGTCCAGGCCGCCTCGGGGGTCAGATAACGCGACGAGCGGGCCGCCTTGAGCAGCAATTGTTCGCCTTCTTGCCGCTGGCCGCGTTCGCAGAGAAAGACGCCCAGGTTGTTCTGCACCGAGGCATTGTCGGGTGACAGTGCCAGTGCCTTGCGGAACGACTGCTCGGCCATCGCCGGACGGCTGGTCTGCTGAAACAACACCCCCATCGCCATATGCGTGTCGGCGCTGCGGTCGTTGAGGTCAAGCGAGCGCCGCAGGTTGGACTCGGCCTGCCCGAACTGATTGCGCCGCAGGTGCTCGACCCCCAACTGGAAGTGAATGTCGGCCGAGTCGCGCCGCGCTTCGGGCTCCAGCGCCGGCGAGCCTGCGCAGGCGACCAGCAGCAGCACCGCGCACAACCCGGCAACCCGCAGCAGACACGAAGGCGTCATCGACAGACCACCGGAATGCCACGGAGGCGGTTCTCGTGCCGGGACGCCACTTGGCCCACCCACTGCCCGGCGGACGCACGCGCGCCACCGAGCAGGGCCCCGGCCAGCGGCCGGGATGCGAGCAAGGCGAGTCGGGCGGGCCTGCGGGCGATCACTGGTTCACCACCGGAATCCCGCGAAGGCGATTTTTTTGCTTGGACGCCACTTGGCCCACCAACTGCCCGCAGGCCGCATCAATGTCTTCACCGCGGGTCTTGCGGGTGGTGGTGACGATGCCCTTCTGGCGCAGGATGTCGGCAAAGGCCTTGACCGTTTCGGGTCGCGACGTCCGGTACGGGGCGCCGGGGAACGGGTTCCAGGGAATCAGGTTGACCTTGGCGGGCAAATTGCCCAACAGCTTGGCCAGGTCGCGGGCCAGCGCCGGCTGGTCGTTGACGCCATCGAGCATCACGTACTCGTAGACGATGTGCGACTTGCGGTCCTTGCCGGCGGTGTAGCGGCGGCAGGCCTCCATCAGTTCGCGAATCGGATATTTGCGGTTGATGGGCACCAATTCGTCACGCAAGGCATCCACGGGGGCGTGCAGCGAGACCGCCAGCGCGGTATCCACATCTTCGCGCAGCCGGTCGATGAACGGCACCATGCCGCTGGTCGACACGGTGACACGGCGCTTCGACAGGCCAAAGCCGAAGTCGTCCAGCAGAATGCGGATGGCGGGCAGCACCGCGCCGTAATTGGCCAGCGGTTCCCCCATGCCCATGAACACGACGTTGGAAATGTCGCGTTCGTTCTGAAAATCACAGTGCAGCTGCTTTCCGGCAAACCAGACCTGGGCGATGATCTCCGCCGTGGTCATGTTGCGGTTGAAGCCCTGCTGTGCGGTGGAGCAAAAGCTGCAGTCCAGCGCGCACCCCACCTGCGACGACACGCACAGGGTGCCGCGATACCGAGGCTGACCGGCGGTGTGCTCGATGGCGGCCTTGTCGCCCTCGGGGATGAAGACGGTTTCGATGGCGTTGCCACCGGCCAGGCGCAATCCCCATTTGCGGGTGCCGTCCCGCGAGACCTGTTCGGCCACCGCTTCGGGCGTGCCGACCACGAAATGCGCGTGCAGACGCTCACGCAGGGGTTTGCTGAGGTTGGACATGGCCTCAAAGTCGCCGATGCCGCGCCGGTAAATCCACTGCATGACCTGATCCGCTCGGAACGGCTTTTCGCCCATGGCCTCGAAGGCGTCCCGCAACTGCACGCGATCCATGCCGAACAGGTTGCGGCGCCCGTCCGCCAGCGGCTTGGCAGCCGCTGGCGTGGACAGCGCAGGGGTCGGTTCGGTCATGGCGCGCGGCAGTGCGATCAATGCCTCAGCGGGTCCGCGGGCAAAGTTCGGTGGCCCGGAAGAAGTAGGCGATTTCGCCGGCTGCGTTCTCGAGGCTGTCGGACCCGTGCACGGCGTTCTCGTCGATGCTCTCGGCAAAGTCGGCACGGATGGTGCCCGGCGCGGCTTTCTTGGGGTCGGTCGCCCCCATCAGATCGCGATGGGCCGACACGGCGTTCTCGCCTTCCAGCACCGACACCAACACCGGCCCGCTGGTCATGAAGCTCACCAGGTCCTTGAAGAAGGGGCGCTCGGCGTGAACGGCATAAAAGCCGCCGGCTTCGGCATCGGTCAGATGCATCAGGCGGCTGGCGACGGGCTTGAGGCCCGCTTTTTCAAAACGCGCGATGATCTCGCCAATGTGATTCTTCGCCACGGCATCGGGCTTGATAATCGACAGCGTACGTTCAACAGCCACGGGTCACTCCTTGGGGATAAACGGTAGGGAGATCGCACCCGCCAGCGCGGAACGCGATCAAGAAAGCCCCAAAGTATAACCGGCGACCCACGGCACACGGGCCGAAGAGACACTGAATCTCTCGAAAAAACTGACGGTCGGCGGACCTTCAAGCCATTGCGGCTCGCCAGGTCTGACGACGCCGCCGTCGCGCCAGCTTCAGACCGCGAAGCTTTCCCCGCAGCCGCAGGTGCCTTTCACGTTGGGGTTGATGAAGGCAAAGCGCTCGTTCAGACCGTCACGCTGAAAATCAACGGTGATGCCACTCAATTGTTCAAGGTGCGGACGGGCCACCACCACCTTGGCATCGTGCGATTCGAACACCGTGTCGTCAGAACCCACCGCGTCAGCGTAATCGAGGGTGTAGGCCCAGCCTGAACAGCCCGACCGCTTCACCCCCACCCGCAGGCCGAGGCCGCTGCCGCGCCGTGCCAGTTGCTGCTGGATGCGCTTGGCGGCGGACGCCGTAAGGGAAACGGCTTCGGGGGCGGATTGGGTCGGGGTGTCATTCATCGCAGAAACTCCATTCACGGCGGCGTGGACCAGAGGGCCCGCGCCAGATCATCAACCATCACAGCACAGTGGGACTTCTCAGGGGCGATTTCAAGCGCGTTGCGCACGTCCAAAAGCCACGGCCGCTGCAAGGTTGAGACGTCGGCACCGGTGATTTGTTCCGCAAACCATTGCCCGGCGGCCAGCGTCACCGGGCACCCCACACCCCGGTAACGCGCGGCCACCACACGCTCCTGGGTGATCTGCACGCCGATCTCCAACCAGGCGCCGTCAGCGCGCGAGGTGGCTTTTGCCGCGTGAACCCCCTCGCCCGCCAGACTGCCCACCGCGTCCGCCGCGCAAAAACGCTGCCAGACGGCAGGCGAATAGCCATACAGATTGTCCAGTCCGGTCACGGCGGGCGGCGGTAAGCCGGCGGCAAAATCGCGCAGCCGCGTGGCCGCCGCGATGATCTGCGCGGCACCGGCCTGCACCTCTGCGTCGCAACTGTCCTCGCCCAGCGACAGCCGCAGCGAGGCATCGGCCAGGGGGTCGTCATGGCCCAGAGCGCGCAGCACGAACGAGGGCTCGCGCGTGGCCGAAGAGCAGGCCGAGCCACTGGAAAACAACAGGTCCGGCAGGCTGGCGCGCAGACTTTCGCCATCCACCCCCGGCACGCTGACGTTGAGAATGTGCGGACTGCCGGAAACCGGGCTGTTGCGCAGCAGATCGGGAATGCCCGCCTGCAACTGCGCCGCCAATTGGTCGCGCAATCGCAACACGTCGGCGGCCAGCGCCTCGCGCTGCGCCGTTCGCCGCGCCGCCGCGGCGCCAAAGCCGACGATCTGGTGGGTTGCCAGAGTGCCCGAGCGCATGCCCAGCTCCTGGCCGCCGCCGTGCAGCAGCGGGCTGAGCCGCACCCGTGGCCTGCGGCAGACG
>JBDNBC010000061.1:0-16301 GCA_039768115.1 Oceanococcaceae bacterium | reverse complement strand
ATTCCGTATCGAGGGCATTCGCGCGGAAGGCCTGGTACGCATGGAAGAGGCCACGGTGTATTCCTACCTGCCGCTGGCCCCTGGCGATGAGCTCAATGCGGCCACATCCCGCCAGGCCATTCGTGCGTTGTATCGCACGGGGCTGTTCGACAATGTGGTGCTGCGCCGGGATGGCAACGTGCTCATTGTTGAGGTCAGCGAACGCCCGTTAATTGCATCCTTCGAGATCGAGGGCAATGACAAGGTCAGCGGCGACGAGTTTGACGAGGCGTTGCGGCAATCGGGTCTGGTCGAGGGCGAAGTTTTCCGCGAACTGCTGCTGGATCAGGTCGAGCAGGAGATTCGCAACCAGTACTTCGCCAACGGTTACTACTCGGTGCTGGTCGAAACCACGGTGACCGAGGAGCCCAACAATCGCGTTCGCCTGAAGATTGACGTCACCGAAGGCCGGCAGGCCCGGATTCGCGACATCAATATTGTCGGCAATACCTCCTTCGACGACGAGACCCTGCTGGACACCTTCGAACTGGAGGCCAGCAGTGCGTACAAGTTTTTCCAGTCGTCGGACAAGTATTCGAAGCAGGCCCTGCTGGGTGACCTGGAGTCACTGAACTCCTGGTACAAGGATCGCGGTTTCCTGCGCATGGATATCGACTCGGTTCAGGTCGCACTGGCGCCGGATCGGCAGTCGATCTACGTCACGATCAATGTCGATGAGGGCGAGGTCTACCGCGTTCGTGAATTGAAGTTCGCCGGTGAGCTTGTGGTCGAAGAGCCGACCTTGCGTGCCCTCGCGCCGATCAGCCCGGATTCGGTGTTTTCGCTTAAAGTGGCGACCGATGCCGCCGAGCGGATGACCGCAGCCTACGCCAATATTGGGTATGCCTTCGCGGAAGTGAACCCGGTCCCCGAGCCGATTGACGGCAGTGATGACGAAATCGTTCTGACGTTCCTCGTGGACCCGGGTCCGCGAAATTATGTGCGGCGAATCAACTTCAGCGGCCACCTGCGCACCAATGACGAGACCCTGCGGCGTGAGATGCGGCAGTTCGAGGGGGCTGTGTTTTCGCAGGCCCTGGTCGAACGCTCGCGCACCCGCCTGGCGCGGCTGCCCTTCATTCAGGATGTGCAGGTCACCACCGACCCTGTGCCGGGGTCGGATGACCTGGTCGATATCAATTTCACGGTCGAGGAGCGCGCGCCGGGAAGTGTGCAGTTCGGCGTCGGCTTTTCCGGGTCGCAGGGTTTTCTGGTCAACGGCAGCCTGACTCACACCAACTTCCTCGGCACGGGTAATCGGCTGGCGTTGCAGCTCGAGAACAACCAGATTTCCGATACGGTGAGCGTGAGCTGGACCGACCCCTACGTCACGCCCGACGGCATCAGCCGAACGCTGGCGGCGTCGTACCGCAAGTCCGAGGGCGTCATTCGATTTTCGTCCGGGTTTGACTCCAATACGCTGGGGCTGTCGCTGACCTACGGCATTCCGATCTCCGAGTTTTCGAGCCTGCGTGCCGGTCTTGGGATTGACGAGGTGGCCTTGAACACCTTTGCCGGCTCCACCGCCGACGAGGTACTGGAGTTTGTCGCCCGCAACGGCAGCCGGTTCACCACCTACGAACTGCGGACCGGTTTTACCCGCGACACCCGAAACCGCACCTTCTTCGCCAGCCGCGGCGCGCTGCATAGGTTGAACCTGGACGTCATCGTTCCGGGCAGTGACATCGAGTATTTCAAGGCCTTCTACACCTGGCAGCAGTACGCACCACTATTTGCTGGTGTCTTTGCCGAGTTGAACACATCTATCGGGATGGTCGAGGGATATGGCGATACCGAAGTTGTGCCGCCTTACGAAAACTTTTTTGTTGGCGGGACGGGTTCGGTGCGCGGCTTCCGCGCCGGCACACTGGGCCCGCGGGATTCCAACGGCTTCTCATTTGGTGGCACTCTGCGCACCAGCCTGCAGGCCAACCTGATCATTCCGACCCCGTTGGAATCGGACGGCAAGACAACGCGGTTCGCTCTGTTCTACGACACCGGCCAGGTCTTCGCCCGGCCGCGTGACTTTGACGGCAGCGAGTTGCGTTCGGCTGCGGGTGTGGCCTTCGAGTGGTTCACGCCGTTTCTGGGGCTGCTTGAGCTGTCCTACGCATTTCCGCTGGAATCCGAAGAGGGCGATCGGGAAGATCGCTTCCAGATCAACTTCGGCACCGGCTTTTAGTACACCTGACACCTGGGAGACACCCCATGACCCGAATCCTGCTTGTGGCGCTGGCCACCATGATCACCTCGACTGCCGTGATGGCGCAGAGCCGTATTGCTGTGATCAATTCCGCACGACTGTTGACCGAATCGCCGCAATATCAGGCGGCGGGCGAGTCGATGCAAAAAGAGTTCAAGGCCCGCGCCGAAGCGCTGGAAAAAGACGCGCGCGCGCTGGCCGCGGACCTGGAGAAGTTCAAGAAAGATGCCGAGATCATGTCGTCCACCGAGCGCGCCAAGCGCGAAAAGGATCTCAACACCCGGCGCATCGATATCTCCTATGCCGAGCGCAAGCTCAAGGAAGATGTGGCCATACGTGAACGTGAGCTGACGCAGGACCTGATGCAGGAGTTTCAGTCGGTGATCGAGAAGGTCGCCACCGAGAACAAATACGACTTGGTGCTGCAGGACCCGGTCTATGCGGCCAAGTCAACAGACATCACCGACACCGTGCTCGCGCGGCTGAAGTCGGCCAAGCGCTAAGGCCGTTGATGAAGCTGTCGGCCTTGCTGGCCCGCGCGCAGGCCACCCTGCCGGCGAGTGTGGCAGACCGTGAGATTGCCGGCGTCTGTGCGCTGACGCCAGGGGAACCCGACGCCCTGGCGTGGTGCGGTTCTGTCCGTCTCGCCGAGCAGGCCCGGCAATCCCGGGCGGCGGTGATTCTGGTGCCACCGGATCTGGCGGATCTGGTACCGCAGGCGGTGCCGGTGCCCCATCCGCAAGCGGTTTTCAGTGGGGTCGCCGCCGCTTTTGCGCCGGATGATCGGCCAGCGGAAGGCATCCATCCCAGTGCGGTGATCGACGCCAAGGCCCGGCTGGGCGCGGGGGTGCGCATTGGGCCGCTGGTCAGCGTCGCCGCCGATGCCGAGATTGGCGGCGGAGTGAGCCTCGGTGCCGGCACGGTGGTGGGACGCGGCGTGCGCATTGGTGAGGACAGCCGCATTGGCGCCCGCGTCGTGATCGAGCCGCGCTCGCAGATTGGTGCACGTGCGCTGATTCTCCCCGGCGCGGTGATTGGCAGCCGGGGCTTCGGGAACTACCACGACGGCTCGGGCTGGAAGGAAATTCCGCAGCTGGGGCGCGCTGTGCTTGGCGATGATGTCGAGGTGGGCGCGAACGCCACCATCGATTGCGGTGCGCTCGGCGACACAGTGATTGGCGATAACGTGCGGATCGACAACCTGTGCCAGGTCGCGCACAACGTGCACATCGGCGCGCAGACGGCACTGGCCGCGCAGGTCGGTGTGGCCGGTTCGACGACGATCGGCAAGGGGTGCATGCTGGGAGGACAGGCCGGCGTCAACGGGCATATCCGCATCACCGACGGTGTCATAATCAGCGGCGGTTCTGCCGTACTGCAAAACGTCGATCAGCCCGGACAATACGGCTCGGGTAGCCCGCTGCTCGCCGCGGGGCCGTTCCGCCGGTTGATGGTGTTGCTGCGACAGCTGGAGCCGCGACTCAAATCCGTAGAAAAGGCGCTGCGCTCGTGAGTACTTTGGTTCCCGTTGATCTGGACACCATTCGGCGGCTGCTGCCGCACCGGTATCCCTTTTTGCTGATTGATCGGGTGCTCGAGCTGTACAGCGGTGAGCGAATCCGGGCACTGAAGAACGTGACCTCCAACGAAGAGTTCTTCAACGGGCATTTTCCTGGGCGGCCGATCATGCCCGGCGTGCTGATTCTGGAAGCGATGGCCCAGGCCTGCGGGCTACTGGCATCCGAATGTGCCGAAGCCGGGCCCGAGCAGGGCACCATTCTGGTTTTTGCGGGCATCGACAAGGCGCGTTTCCGTCGCGCTGTCGTGCCGGGCGATCAGCTGATCTTTGACTGCACTCTGGTCAAGCGCAAGCGTGAGATCTGGAAATTCGCGGCCGAGGCCCGCGTCGATGGCGAACTGGTCGCCGCCGCGGACATGATGTGTGCTTCCCAGCAAGTCGACCGGATGCGCAAATGAGCGCGAACCGGATCAGCCCGCTGGCCTATGTTGACCCCGGCGCCGAGCTTGAAGGGGATGTCGAGGTCGGGCCGCATTGCTATGTGGGCGCGCAGGTACGAATTGGTCGAGGCACGCGGCTGGTGTCCAACGTGGCGGTGCGCGGCCCGTGCACGCTGGGACGCAACAACATCGTGCACCCTTTCGCATCGCTGGGCGGGGACCCGCAGGACCTGACCTGGAAGGGCGATCCGGTCTCGCTGGAAATCGGTGACGACAACGTCATCTATGAATTCGTGACCTTCAACCGCGGCACGCCCAAGGAAGAGGGCGTCACGCGCATCGGCAGTCACAACTTCCTGATGGCCTATGTGCACATTGCCCATGACTGTCAGGTGGGAAACCACACCGTGCTGGCCAACAACACCACGCTGGCCGGGCATGTGCGGGTGCATGATCATGCCATCTGCGGTGGCTTTACCGCGGTGCACCAGTTCTGCCGGATTGGTTCTTATGCCTATCTGGGGCATGGCGGCGCGGTGGTGCGCGATGTGCCGCCGTATGTGATGGTCTCCGACTACCCGCAGCGGCCGCGCGGCATCAACAAAGTGGGCCTGGAGCGCAAGGGCTTTGATGCTGAGCGGATTCGCGCGATCCGCCAGGCGTTTCGGGTGCTGTATCGGCAGGATCTCGCACTCGAGGAGTCCGTCAGTCGCCTGCAGCAGATGATCAACGACAGTGGCGACCCCCATGCCGACCTGGCGTTGTTGACGAACTTCCTGACGGCATCCAAACGCTCGATCATCCGCTAGGGTGGCTGGCATGCGTGTAGGGATCGTGGCTGGCGAGCATTCCGGCGATCAGCTCGCCGCCGGCCTGATGCAGGCTCTGCGTGAGCGGGTGCCTCAGATCCAGTTCGAGGCGGTGGCTGGACCCCGAATGCAGGCCGTGGGCTGCGATGGTCTGGCCGATGCCGATGAGCTGGCGGTTATGGGTCTGGCCGAGGTGCTGCCGGAAGTGACACGCCTGTGGCGATTGCGCCGCCGCTTGATCCAGCATTGGGCCGATCACCGCCCCGATGTTTTTGTCGGCGTCGATGCGCCCGATTTCACCCTGGGTCTGGAGCGTGCCCTCAAACAGCGCGGCGTGCCCACGGTTCATTACGTCAGTCCGACGGTCTGGGCCTGGCGCGCGGGTCGGGTCAAGACCATCGCCCGTGCTGCCGGGGACGTCCTGTGTCTGTATCCCTTCGAGCCGGCGTGTTACAGCGCGGTCGATGTTCGCGCGCACTACGTTGGTCATCCCTTTGCGACCGCCATGGCGGCGCTGCCGGATGCCGCGCAATGCCGGCTGGCTTTGGGGCTGGCGCCGCAGGCGCGTGTGCTGCTGTTAGCGCCGGGTTCTCGGCGCGGGGAAGTGGCGCAGGTGCTGCCCGCCATGCTGGCGGCGGCGGCACGATTGCAGGCGGCTGATGCGGAGCTTGTCGTGCTGGTGCCCGCGGCCAGTGCCGAGCGGCATCAGCAGATTGCGGCAGCGGCGGCGGCGTATTCCCCGCTGCGCCTGACCATAGTTGATGACGCCATGCGTCCGGCCTTGCGCGCCGCCGATGTCGCCATCGTCACCTCCGGCACTGCGACGCTGGAAACACTGCTGGCCGGCACGCCGATGGCCGTTGTGTATCGCGCCAGTCCGTTCACCAATTTTCTGATGCGTGACCTGGGCTTACTTAAGTCTCGATACGTGTCGCTACCCAACGTGCTTGCGCAGACGCCGCTGGTGCCGGAGTTCCTGCAGGAGCAGGTCGAAGCGCCCGCCCTGGTGCGTGCCGTACGGGTGCTTCTGGATAACCCGGGTGCGCGTGAACAGCAACGTCGCCGGTTCGCCGAGATCGCCACCCAGCTTGATCAACCCACCAATCAGCTTGCCGCCGACGCGGTGCTCGCCGCATGTCGGCGCTGAGTTGGCAGGGCCAGTACGCCGGCGTGGACGAAGCCGGCCGCGGTCCGCTGGCCGGACCGGTGGTCGCGGCGGCAGTGGTGCTGTCTGCGCCGATCATCGGCGTGAACGACTCGAAGAAGCTCTCCGCGCTGCGGCGTGCAGCGCTGGCCGAGACCATTCGTCGCGAGGCCCGGGCCTGGGGCGTGGGTCGCGCAGAGCCGGCGGAGATCGATGAGCACAATATTCATCATGCGACGCTACTGGCCATGTCCCGGGCGCTGGAGGCGCTGGAGGAGTCCCACGGAACGGCGGTGGAGCTGATCCACGTCGACGGCAAGTTTGCTCCGGCCGGACCGTGGCGGGCGCACACCATTGTTGGTGGTGATCGCTGTGACATGGCCATTGCGGCGGCGTCAATTCTGGCCAAGACCACGCGGGATGCATTGATGGTCGAGATGGACGTTCGCTACCCACAGTACGGCTTCGCCGGCCATAAGGGTTACCCCACGGCAGCCCATCGGGAGGCCCTGCACATCCACGGGCCCTGTCCCGAGCATCGCTTCAGCTACGCGCCGGTCGCGCAGTGCCGGGAGGGAGCCCGGTGAGCGCTGCGCCCACCTTTGTGCATCTACGTCTGCACACCGAGTATTCGCTGCGCGATTCGATGGTGCGCATCAAGCCGCTGATGCAGCGGGTGGCAGCGCTGGGGCAGTGGGCGGTGGGCGTGACCGATGCCGACAACGTGTTCGCACTGGTCAAGTTCTATCGCGCGGCCATGGGAGCGGGGGTCAAGCCGCTCATCGGCGCGGACATCGTGGTGCAAATGGCCGATGGCGCGCGGGTCAGCGCGGCGCTGTACTGCCGTAACCGCAACGGGTTTCGCAATCTGGCGCGGATTCTGACCCGCATTCAGCTTGAAGGGCGGGACACCGAGGATCGCCCGCATGCGCATTGGTCGTGGGTTCAGGACAACAGCGCCGATATCGAGTGTCTGCTGGCGTCCAGCGACCATGCGTTGGGGGTCGCGCTGGCAGACGAGGACATGCCGCGCGCGCAGGCGCTGGTGGCGCCATGGGCGGAAGCGTTCGCGGGGCGCGTATGGTTGGGTGTCGAACGGTTGGACCGGCCGCGTGAGGATGCCATCGTCGCGTCCGCGGTGGCGCTGGCGCTCGACCACGACTGGCCGCTGCTTGCCACCAACGCCGTACGTTTTCTGGCCGCGGAGGATTTCGAGGCGCATGAGGCCCGCGTCTGCATTGCTGAAGGTGAGCGGCTGGACGATCCGCAGCGCCCGCGCCGCTTCACGCCTGCGCAGTACCTGAAATCGGCGGAGGAAATGCAGGCAGCCTTTGCGGATCTCCCCGAGGCCATCAGCAATACGGTGGTTTTTGCCCAGCGCTGCAACCTGGAAATGGAGTTTGGCACCAATGTACTGCCGGATTTCCCCACACCGTCGGGTGAGACCGCCAACGAGTATCTAATCAGCCTGTCGCGCGAGGGTTTGGCTGAGCGCCTGGCCCACGGGGTGCTGCATGCGCCACGCGAAGAGTACGAATCGCGGCTCGAGCGCGAACTCGGCGTCATCAATCAGATGGGCTTCCCCGGCTACTTTCTGATTGTGGCCGACTTCATTCGCTGGTCCCGTGAGAACGGCGTGCCGGTCGGGCCGGGGCGGGGGTCGGGCGCGGGCTCGGTGGTGGCCTGGGTGCTGGGCATCACCGACCTTGACCCGCTGCAGTTCGACCTGTTGTTCGAGCGCTTTCTGAACCCCGAACGGGTGTCCATGCCCGACTTTGATGTCGACTTCTGCATTGAAGGTCGTGACCGGGTCATCGACTATGTGGCGCAAAAGTATGGCCGCGATCAGGTCAGCCAGATCATTACCTACGGATCGATGGCGGCCAAAGCCGTGGTGCGCGATACCGGTCGGGTGCAGGGCCATGGCTACGGTTTCGTCGATGGCATCGCCCGTTTGATTCCCAACACGCTGGGCATCAGCCTCAGCGACGCGCTGAAGGAATCGGCCGACCTGCGCAACCGTTACGAGAACGAGGAGGAGGTCACCGACCTTATCAACACCGCGCTGAAGCTCGAAGGCCTGGCGCGCAATGCTGGCAAGCACGCCGGTGGGGTCGTGATCGCCCCGGGGCCACTGACCGAGTTCACGCCGTTGTTCGTGGACCCGGAAGGCAACCCCGTCACCCAGTTTGACAAGGATGATGTCGAGGCCGTGGGCCTGGTCAAGTTTGACTTCCTGGGCCTGAAAACACTGACGGTGGTTGACCGTGCGGCCCAGCTGGTGAACCGGCGGCGGCAGATCGAAGGGGAGGTGCCGGTCGATATCCGTCGCCTGGCGGTCGACGACGCGAAGGTCTACGAGCTGCTGGCCAGCGGCCGGGTCACCGCCTGTTTCCAGATCGAATCGGCGGGCATGCGGCGGCTGGTGCGCGACCTGCGCCCGGACTGCTTCGAGGACATCATCTCGTTGCTGGCGCTGTTCCGCCCCGGCCCGCTGCAAAGCGGCATGGTCGAGGATTTCGTCAAGCGCAAGCATGGCGAGCAGGAAATCAGCTATCCACACCCATCGCTGGAAGACATCCTCAAGCCGACCTATGGCGTCATCCTGTATCAGGAACAGGTGATGCAGATCGCCCAGGTGCTGTCCGGCTATACGCTGGGCGGGGCCGACCTGCTGCGCCGGGCCATGGGCAAGAAGAAGGCCGAGGTCATGGCCGCCGAGCGCGGCAAGTTTGTCGAAGGGGCGGAAGCCAACGGCGTCGACGGCAAGCGGGCCGGCGAGATCTTCGACCTGATCGAGAAGTTCGCCGGCTATGGGTTCAACAAGTCCCACAGCGCGGCCTATGCCTATGTGGCCTACCAGACATGCTGGCTCAAGGTGCACTACCCGGCGGAGTTTCTGTGCGCCTCAATGACGGCCGACCTCGACAACACCGAAAAGCTGGTGCCGCTGATCGCCGACTGCAAGGACTGGCATATCACCGTGCAGCCGCCCTGCGTCAATGCCTCCGCGCTGGATTTCACCGTGCCGGCACCGATGACCATTCGCTATGGCCTCGGGGCACTGAAGGGTGTCGGCCGTGGCGTGGTTGAACATCTACTGGCTGAACGCGACAGTGGCGGTCCGTTTTCCAGTCTCTTTGACCTGGTCAATCGCTGCGACAGTCGGCGGCTGAACAAGCGCGTCCTCGAGTCACTGATCAAGGCCGGTGCGCTCGATGTATTCGAGCCCAACCGCAAAGTCTTGCTGGCCAGCCTGGATCTGGCCGTCGGCTGGGCCGAACAGCAGCAGCAACAGCGTGAAAACGGCCAGATCGACATCTTCGGCGGTGCCAGCCTCGAGCCGGCGGCGCAGGCGCCCGGGCTGCGTGCGGCGACGCCGATGATGCCGGCGGACCGTCTGCGCTTCGAAAAGGAGTCGCTGGGCCTGTATCTGACCGTTCATCCCTTCGACCCGTGGGCGCGTGAGCTGCTGCCGCTGGCGTCGAACCGCATCGGCCGCATTATTGAAAACGGCGCGCCTGCCGCCGAGCGCGGCAAGCGGGTGCGTGGCCGGGAAATCGTCGCCGCAGGGGTGCTGACGGATCTGCGCATTCTGGGCGATCGCCGCGCTTTTGCGGCCCTTGATGACGGTACCGGCCAGTTCAGTCTGGCCTTCTTCGACGACGCTCTGGCGCGCTTCCGGCATCTGCTGATCAACGAGCAACCGCTGCTGATTTATGGGCGTCTGACGCTTGATGGTTACGACGACAGTTTCCGGCTGACGCCGCAAGTGATCCTCGACTTGCGTACCCTGCGTGATCAGCACGCCATGGGATTGCGCTTGCGACCGCGGGAGGGAATGCGGCCAGCGGATCTGGCGGCTGTGCTGCGTCCGTACCGTGATGAGCAGGGTGTCGCGGTGAGTGTTGATGTGCTGAATGAGGATTTGCGCGGCGAAGTTGTCCTGCCAGAGACCTGGCGGGTACGTCTGGTGCCCGAGTTGCTCGAAGCGCTTTCGCGTCACCCTCACGTACAATCGATCCGTCCGCTATATGCGCGACCGGAGTGGAATAGCGACAGCATTGAGGCCGCCGCGTGAACTTGAAGTATCTGGATTTCGAACAACCGATTGCCGAACTTGAGGGCAAGATCGAGCAATTGCGTCAGGTCTCCGACGGCAGTGTTGTCAACCTGACGGAAGAAATCGCGCGGCTCGAAAAAAAGGTTCGCAGCCTGACGCGCGACATCTTCGCCGACCTGTCGCCGTGGCAGGTGACCCAGGTGGCGCGGCATCCCCTGCGGCCTTACACCCTCGACTACATCGACGCGCTGTTCACGGAATTTACGGAACTGCACGGCGATCGGCATTACCGTGATGATCGGGCGTTGATCGGCGGGCTGGCACGCTTCGACGGCCATCCGGTGATGGTCATCGGCCACCAGAAAGGCCGTGACACCAAAGAAAAGGTGTTGCGCAATTTTGGCATGCCGCGTCCTGAGGGCTACCGCAAGGCCTTGCGTCTGATGCACATGGCCGAGCGCTTTCAGTTACCCGTGATGACCTTTATTGACACACCCGGAGCCTATCCCGGCATCGGCGCGGAGGAGCGCAATCAGTCCGAGGCGATCGCCCGCAATCTGCTGGAGATGAGCCGACTGCGCACCCCGATCATGTGCACGGTCATTGGTGAGGGGGGCTCCGGCGGTGCATTGGCTGTCGGTGTCGGTGATCACGTCGCCATGCTGCAGTACGCGGTGTATTCGGTGATCTCGCCCGAAGGCTGCGCTTCGATTCTGTGGAAGAACGCCCGTCATGCCGAAGAAGCGGCGGCGGCGATGGGGATGACCGCCCGGTCGCTTCTGAAGCACGGGTTGATCGACAGCATCGTGGACGAGCCCGAGGGCGGCGCCCATCGTGACCGCGAACAGATGTATGGCAGCCTGCGCACCCACCTGCGCGAGACGCTGAGCGCGTTATCCGCGATGTCACGCGTGGACTTGCTCGCACGCCGACGCGAGCGCTTGCTGGCGGTGGGAGATTTTGCCGAAAGCAGCTGAGCTGACACCGGTGGCGGCACGGGTGAGTGCCGCCTTGCCGTCGGCTCCGCGCTATCTGTTGGCCCTCAGCGGGGGCGGTGATTCGCTGGCCCTGCTCAAGGCTTTTGGCCGCCGGCCCGGGTTGCGCTGCGTGCATGTCAATCACCACCTGGGCAGCCAGGCTGCCGCCATGGAAGAGGCCGCCCGACGCATGGCGGCCCGCGCGGGTCGGGCCTTGATTGTGCGTCACTTGGGCGCCGCCCCGTCCAGCAATATCGAGGCCTGGGCCCGCGAGCAGCGCTATGCCGCCTGCGCAGATGTGCTGCAATCCGGTGAGGTATTGATCACGGCGCACCATCAGCAGGATCAGGCCGAAACCTTTCTATTGGCGGCCAGCCGGGGCAGCGGTTTGCGCGGTCTGCGGGGCATGGCGCCGTTGCAACCCTTCCATCGAGGCTGGCTGTCGCGCCCCGCACTGGAGATCCCGCGGCAACACTTGCGCGAGCTGCTCGACCCGGCCACGGATGTCTGGGTGGAAGACCCCGCCAATGGTGATGACCGATTTGATCGCAGTCGCCTGCGGCAGAGCGTCATGCCGGTGCTGAATGCCTGGAAGCCCGAGGCCATCACCGGGCTGGCGCGATCCTGCCAGCACGTGCAGGGCCTGACCACGGACTGGCTGGCGTTGCTGGATGCCCACAGTCGCACTCTTGGCGGCCCCGTCGCGCATAGCTGGTGTCGGGATGCGTGGGCGGCGCTTCCTGCCGGTGTACGGGCGCATTTGCTGCGGCGCTGGGCCGCGCAGGCCGGTGCGCCGCCGGTTCCGCAGGGGGTGGTCGACCAGGTAGGCGAGCAATGTCGTGACCGACGTGGGGAAGGGCGCACACGGGTGGACTGGCAGGGCTGGTCGTGGCGCGTACATCGCCAGTGGCTGTGCCTGGTGCCTCCCTTGCCGACGTGGCCGGAAGCGGGTGTCGCCATTGACGTGCCGGCACGCGCGACCTGCATGGCGTGGCCCGCGGGCGGCATGGTGTGCTGGTCGCCCGTGCTGTCAGACGACAAGCCGCTGCGCATTCGTAGTGTGCAACCGCATGAACAATTCTCGCGCCCGAAGGGCTCGTCCATTTCCGCGCAGAGCGTTTTTGCCCGGTATGAGTTGCCCGTCTGGCTGCGTCGCTACTGGCCCGTGCTGGACGGCCCTGCAGCGCACCGGAGCCTGGTAGAGCTGGGCGCGACGGCGGCTGGCACGGCGGTGTCTGCACGCTGGGTTGGTGCGCCGCGCTGGGTCCAGCCCTGGCTCGAACGGGCTCGTTCGGGGTCATTCCGCTAGAATTCGGCTTTCCTTTCGATGCCAATGCCGTGGAGCCGATCGCCGCTACTCGCTATGTATTTGTGACCGGGGGCGTGGTCTCCTCGCTGGGTAAGGGGATCGCTGCCGCGTCGCTTGCCGCGCTGCTGGAATCGCGCAAGCTCAAGGTCGCAATGATCAAGCTGGACCCGTACCTCAATGTGGACGCGGGCACGATGTCGCCGTTTCAGCACGGCGAGGTCTATGTGACCCAGGACGGCGCCGAAACGGACCTCGATCTCGGGCATTACGAGCGCTTCCTGCGCTCCAAGACCAGTCGCCATTCGAACTTCACCACCGGGCAGATCTATTCCGCCGTGCTCGAAAAGGAGCGCCGCGGTGATTACCTCGGCGGCACCGTGCAGGTCATTCCGCACATTACCGATGAAATCAAGCGCTGCATCCTGCAGGGGGCGGAAGGCGCAGATATCTGTATGGTCGAGATTGGCGGCACGGTCGGCGACATCGAGTCACTGCCGTTTCTGGAGGCGATCCGGCAAATGGGCGTCGAGCTGGGCCGAGAGTACGCGCTGTACATGCATCTCACGCTGGTGCCCTGGATTCCATCCTCCGGTGAGATGAAAACCAAGCCCACGCAGCATTCGGTCAAGGAGTTGCGCGGTATTGGGATTCAGCCCGATATCCTCGTCTGTCGTTCGGACCGGCCGTTGCCGCCCAACGAGCGGCGCAAGATCGGTCTGTTCTGCAATGTGCCCGACCGAGCCGTCATCAGCGCGCAGGACGTGTCAGACATCTACACGATCCCGACGCATTTCCACGAACAGGGCCTCGACGAGCTGGTGGTCAAGCATTTCGGACTGGAAGCGGCCATCGCGGATTTGTCGGAGTGGGCTCACGTCATCGAGGCGCCGACCAAGCAGACCGCGGAAGTGACCGTGGCGATGGTGGGCAAGTACGTAGATCTCGCCGACGCGTACAAATCGGTCAACGAAGCGCTGTATCACGCCGGAATTCATACCCACACGCGTGTCAACATCGAATATGTCGATTCCGAGCAGATCGAGCGGGTTGGGCCGCAGATGCTGGCGCATGTCGATGCCGTTCTGGTGCCGGGCGGTTTTGGTGAGCGCGGTGTCGAGGGCAAGATCATGGCCGTGCAATGCGCGCGTGAACAGGGGCTCCCGTACCTCGGGATCTGCCTGGGCATGCAGGTCGCGGCCATCGAATACGCCCGTCACGTGGCAGGACTGGCCGGCGCCCATTCCTCGGAATTCGAGCCGAATACGCCGCATCCGGTGATTGCGCTGATTACCGAGTGGCACGAACCCGACAGCGGGCAGGTGGTGGTGGCCGATACCAGCCGCAAGGGCGGAACCATGCGGCTGGGCGCGCAGCGCTGCAACCTGATCGACGGCTCGCGGGCGCAGTCGCTATATGGGACGGGCCATATCGTCGAGCGGCATCGACACCGGTACGAGTTCAACAACACCTACCGCGAGGCGCTGGCCGATGCCGGCCTGGCCTTCACTGGCGAGCAGCCGGATGATCATCTGGTGGAAATCATCGAGATTCCCGACCATCCGTGGTTTGTTGCCTGTCAGTTTCACCCCGAATTCACTTCCACGCCGCGTGATGGCCACCCGCTGTTCCGGGGTTTCATCGCTGCGGCGCGTGAACGTCGGGCCCGCACCCTTGCTTCGGAGATCACGGCATGACCGCGTTGACGCTCGCCGGTAAACCCATCGGCATTGACCACCCGTTGTTTCTGTTGGCTGGGCCGGACACGCTCGAAAGCCTGGACATGTGCCTGGAAGTGGCCGGCACGCTCAAGGAAATCACCGACGAGCTGGGCATTGCCTACGTGTTCAAGGGCTCCTTCGACAAGGCTAACCGCAGCTCGCATCGCAGCTATCGTGGCCCCGGCATGGAAGAGGGACTGAAAATCCTGCAGGCCGTGCAACAGCAGATTGGCGTGCCGGTGATCACCGATGTTCATGAGGACACGATCATTGAAGAGGTGGCTGCGGTCGCCGACGTGCTGCAGACACCGGCGTTTTTGTGCCGGCAGACCAATTTCATGCAGCGCGTCGCCCGCTGTGGCAAGCCGATCAACGTCAAGAAAGGCCAGTTCATGTCGCCGTGGGAAATGGCGAATGTGGTGGCCAAGATGCGCGAAGTCGCCCCCGAAAACCCGGTGTTTCTGTGCGAGCGCGGCTTTTCCTTCGGTTACAACAACCTGGTTT
Source organism: Oceanococcaceae bacterium (assembly GCA_039768115.1). Taxonomy (GTDB): domain Bacteria; phylum Pseudomonadota; class Gammaproteobacteria; order Nevskiales; family Oceanococcaceae; genus MS8. The sequence goes on along the minus strand of JBDNBC010000061.1, from coordinate 1,576 downwards.
GCGACATGCGCGGGCTGGCTGCGATGCGGGAGACCGGCTGCCCGGTGGTGTTCGACTGTACGCATTCCGTGCAGTTGCCCGGCGGGCAGGGCACGGCCAGCGGCGGGCAGCGCGAATACATCCCGGTGCTGAGCCGGGCGGCCGTGGGAGCCGGTGTGGCCGGGTTATTCATGGAAACCCATCCCGACCCTGACAATGCGTTGTGCGACGGCCCGAATTCATGGCCCCTGCAGCTGATCCGCCCGTTGCTGGAGCAGCTGGTGGCCATTGACCGCACCGTCAAAGCCCAGCCGATGGCCGAAACGCTGCTGTAGCGCGTCGCATCCCGATTCAGATCTATCGAATACATCGAACCAGGACGAAATTTTGAGCACAATCACAACCATCCACGCCCGCGAAGTGTTGGACTCTCGTGGTAATCCGACTGTTGAAGCCGAAGTCACGCTAGCCGACGGCAGCTTTGGTCACGCCATCGTGCCCTCGGGCGCGTCTACCGGTGCGCGCGAAGCCGTTGAGCTGCGCGATGGCGACAAGAGCCGCTATCTGGGCAAAGGCGTGCGCAACGCGGTGGCTAACGTTAACGGGGAGATCGCCACCTTGCTGGCCGGTAAGGACGCGCTCGATCAGGCCGCCGTGGATCGCGCGATGATCGACGCCGACGGCACGGAGAACAAATCCCGCCTCGGAGCCAATGCCATTCTCGCCGTGTCAATGGCCAACGCGAAGGCGGCCGCGGCGTCCCGGGGCCTGCCGCTGTGGCAGGCGCTGGGCGGTGACGATGCGGTCACCCTGCCGGTGCCGATGATGAACGTGATCAACGGTGGCGCCCATGCCGACAACAACGTGGATATCCAGGAGTTCATGATCCTGCCGGTGTCCGCCCCCAACTTCGCCGAAGCGCTCCGTGCCGGCACCGAAATCTTCCACGCGCTGAAGGCCCACCTGAAGAGCAAGGGCCTGAACACGGCGGTTGGCGATGAAGGCGGCTTTGCCCCTAACCTGCCGTCGAATGCGGCGGCGATCGAGGCGCTGGCGGCGGCGACCGAGTCGGCGGGGTATGCCCTGGGCCGGGATGTGCTGCTCGGCCTGGATGTCGCCAGTTCGGAGTTCTACAAGGATGGTCGGTATCACCTGAGCGGTGAAGGGCGCCAGTTCAACAGCAGTGAATTCGCCGATTACCTCACCGAGCTGTGCAGCACCTTCCCCATCATTACCATCGAAGACGGCATGGCCGAGGACGATTGGGATGGCTGGAAGCTGCTGACCGAACGGCTGGGGGACCGCGTTCAGCTGGTCGGCGACGACCTGTTCGTAACCAACCCGGCGATCCTGCAGGAAGGCATTGACAAGAACATCGCCAACTCGATTTTGATCAAGGTCAACCAGATTGGCACCTTGACCGAAACGCTGGAGGCCATTCGCATGGCGACAAGTGCCGGATACTCCGCCGTGGTATCGCACCGCAGCGGCGAGACCGAGGATCACACCATTGCGGATCTGGCGGTGGCAACCCCTGCCACCCAGATCAAGACCGGCTCGCTGTGCCGCTCGGACCGCATGGCCAAATATAACCAGT